>JBMOGP010000152.1:0-6235 GCA_049318285.1 Hyphomonadaceae bacterium | reverse complement strand
CCATGTTCGAGCCGGCGATCTGTGCGTAGGCGGTGACGCCGGCGGCGGCGATCGCGGCGGCGCAGACAGAGGCAAGGGCAAGTTTGAGTGTCCGGGCTTGCATGGTCGTTCCTCCCAAAGCCGAGATGCGGTCCGCACGACAGCGGCCACATTTGGGAATTACATAGCGGAATCGGGGGCAAGCAGCAACGATGCGCCGTGAGACGACCATCAACAAGCCGTCACTCTATAACGAGGGTGACACGAGAAGTACCGGAAGTCGCAGCGTCAACCGCAGATCGGGCCTGCATAGACTGGCGCATACGCCATGCACGACACGTCCAGCTGCCGTGGCGCCTTGACGAGATCCAGCCTGCCAACCCACGAGCCGGGCTGCTCGCTCGCCCAAAGGTTCAGGATCAATTGCTGCGGCCGCACACGACGACGCGCCGCACCCTCGTCTCCGCGTGCACCAGCTGACCATCGATTTACCAGCGCACATGCCCCGGCTGCCAGTCGAAGCCATAGACGTGGGATGCATCCGCTGCGTCGAAGGGCAGGGTCACCTTCTTCGATCCCGCCTTGCCGTTCTCATGGTTGGTGAGTTCCGCGACGCGGGTGTTACGTCCAGAGATCTCGATATCGATCTCATTGGGCCGCATGCCGCCCTCCTGTCCGGCGCAGGAGAAGAACCCGGTCACCACCCCGCCACGCCTCCCGCCAGGGCGCACAGCACACCCAGCGCGGCAGGTTTCCACCACCGGGCTCGCGCCCCCGTGGAATTGCGCACCGGCTCTGGACGGGGTGTTTCGGCCATGCCCTTTGCCCGCACCGCCTGTGCCAGACCTGTTCGGCCAAATTCCCCTCGATTTGCACGGAAAACTGCCGGCGCGGGCGATCCTGCGGGTGCGCCCCCGCGGCTGCTTGGCCCTTTAATCCCTGTCTGCTAGACGCGGCGCCCAAGGAACAAAGAATGACTCCCCGCGACAAGATCAGAAACTTCTCCATCATCGCCCACATCGACCACGGCAAGTCGACGCTGGCGGACCGCATCATCCAGATGACGGGCGGCCTTACCGCGCGCGAAATGACCGAACAGGTCCTCGATACGATGGATATCGAGAAGGAGCGCGGCATCACCATCAAGGCCCAGACCGTGCGCCTCGACTACAAGGCCAGGGATGGCGAGACCTACGTCCTCAACCTGATGGACACCCCCGGCCACGTCGACTTCGCCTACGAGGTGTCGCGCTGCCTCGCCGCCTGCGAGGGGTCGCTCCTCGTCGTTGACGCATCGCAGGGCGTCGAGGCCCAGACGCTCGCCAACGTCTACAAGGCGATCGACGCCAACCACGAGATCGTGCCCGTCCTCAACAAGGTCGATCTTCCAGCCGCTGAAGTCGGCCGCGTGAAGCAGCAGATCGAGGACGTTATCGGCATCGACGCCTCGGATGCGCTGGAGATTTCCGCCAAGACCGGGTTCGGCGTCGACACCGTGCTCGAAGCCATCGTCACGCGACTGCCGCCTCCGAAGACGGGGGATGCGACAGAGCCACTGAAGGCGCTGCTGGTCGACGCCTACTATGACACCTATCTCGGCGTTGTCGTCATCGTGCGCATCGTCGATGGCACGCTGAAGAAGCGCCAGCAGGTCCAGATGATGAAGACCGGCGCGCACTATACCCTCGACCGCGTCGGCGTGTTCCTGCCAGGCAAGCTGATCGACGCCGATGAACTCGGACCCGGCGAAGTCGGCTTTTTCACCGCCTCGATCAAGACGGTTGCCGATTGCTCGGTCGGCGACACCATCACAGACGAACGCAAGCCGACCGAAGAAGCGCTCCCAGGCTTCCGCGAAGTGCAGCCTGTCGTGTTCTGTGGACTCTTTCCGGTCGATGCTGCGAAGTTCGAGGATCTTCGCGCCGCCATGGGACGGCTGCGCCTCAACGACGCCAGCTTTTCGTATGAGATGGAAACCTCCGCCGCCCTCGGCTTCGGCTTTCGCTGTGGCTTCCTCGGCCTGCTCCACCTCGAAATCATCCAGGAGCGTCTCAGCCGCGAGTTCGACCTCGACCTGATCGCGACCGCCCCGTCGGTCGTCTACGAACTGCACATGCGTAACGGCACGACGATCGACCTCCACAACCCGGCGGACATGCCCGACGTGATGGCCATTCTCGACATCCACGAGCCGTGGATTGAGGCAACCATCTTCACGCCCGACGAATATCTCGGCGGCATCCTCAAGCTCTGCCAGGACCGGCGCGGCATCCAGAAGGAACTGTCCTACGTCGGCGCGCGCGCCATGATCCGCTACGAGCTGCCGCTCAACGAAGTGGTGTTCGACTTCTACGACCGACTTAAGTCGATCTCGAAGGGCTATGCCTCGTTTGACTACAGCCAGATTGGCCGCCGCGAAGGCGATCTCGTGAAACTGCAGATGCTGGTCAACGACGAGCCGATCGATGCGCTCTCGATGCTCACGCACCGCGCGCGCGCCGAACAGCGTGGCCGGGCGATGTGCGAGAAGCTGAAAGACCTCATCCCGCGCCAGATGTTCAAGATCCCCATCCAGGCCGCCATCGGCGGCAAGGTCGTGGCCCGTGAAACCATCTCGGCCCTGCGCAAGGACGTCACCGCCAAATGCTATGGCGGCGACGCCAGCCGCAAACGCAAGCTCCTCGACAAGCAGAAAGAGGGCAAGAAGCGGATGCGTCAGTTCGGCAAGGTCGAGATCCCGCAAGAGGCGTTCGTCGCGGCGCTCAAGATGGACGAGGACTAGCCCCGTCCTCTGCGCTGCTGCGCCCGCTGCTTCCCTTTCCAGCAAACCTGCATAGTGTGCGCAGGAGATTGGATTCGGGGCAGAGCTGCCATGTCATTCTCAACATATGCCCGGTTTGCGCTGGCTGCGGCCTGTGCAGCGCTCATGGCGCCTGCAGCCTTCGCCCAGGCCATCCCCGTAAAGCTCACTCAGGGCGAAGCGCAGCTCCCCACTTCCGGCCTCGTCATCGACCTGCCGGCCAAGGCCGGCATCCAGTACGACGTATCAGGCAGCTGGGCCCTGTCGGGTGGCGGCGCTTCGTTCGACGCGCGTGACATCGTCGACGAGATCGAAATCGCCACGGGCAAGGTCGCCACCGGCAACTGGGTGCTCTCGGGCTATTTCACCGCCGGCGGGTGCAGCGAAACACTCGCCGACGCCAAGCTCGACGGGGCCTGGACGCAGGATGCAAAGTTTTCGGGTGAATCCTGGAGCGCCCGCGGCGGCGTGTTCACGTTCGAAAACGGGCTCGGCCGCCGGCCTGCAGTTGTCCTGTGTCGCGGCACGGAAGAGAGACCAACCCTGCTGCTTTACCACTTCCTCGCCAACCAGCCCGAAACCCTGCCGCAGGCGGCCGTGATGGACAGTGTGGGCAAGTCCGGTCCGCTGGCGGCCGCCTCGAAGTCGTTCACGGCAGTTCGTACGAAGCCCGTCTTCCCCACGCGCCGCACCGACGTTCGCAACAGGGGCAACGAACCAGCTGCCCGCCGGGTGACGCTTTCCGTGTCGGGCCTTGAGGTCGATCTTCCGCCCGACTGCTATCTCTGGCTGCCTGACAGCAGTGACACCGCCGATTTCTTCGATCGCCTCCTGCCCACCTTGCCGGAGGTGACCCTTGAGACAGTCTTTGCTCCCAACATCAGCTGCGCGAGCATAGTGAGCTCACTCGGGCCAGAAGCGCGTGACGAACATCGGCCGCTGGCGCTTCCAGACGGCTGGCTTGGCGGGCCCGCCGTCGAGGTCGAGGGGGAGACAGAACTGACAATGTGTCGTGCCGTGGGCGCATCAGCCCTCGTCGTTGGCGTATTCCAGGGACCGGACAATCGCGATGTGAGCCCGCTCCACCCGATGCTCGGCGCCCTGCAGGCCGCCGCCGAGAAAAAGTAGCTAGGGCCGCCGGCCCACAAACGCGCTGCACGTCACGGTCCGCGTCACCGCGCCGCCGAAGGTCTCGCGCGCCACGCGCTCGGCCTCTCTCAAAAGCCGTGCGCGTGTCTCCTCCGGCGCCATGCGCACGCGGGAGAATGTGCCGTAGAGCGCCGACAGGCGTTCCGCCGTGAACGTGACCTCCTGCTCGAAAATCCTGTGCTCCACATCCCTGAAGCCCGCCGACCGCAGCTCGCCCATCCGCGCCGCCACATCCAGCGCAAACGCAGGCCTTTCCGCCGTCGCGTTGGGATCCTGCTCCACGCCTGCGAACAGGTGCTCCGTCGCGCGCCCGAACGGATCAGGAGCTGCCGAGTTGTGGTAGACATTCCACCACATCGCGAAATACCCGCCGGGTTTCAGCGCCGCGCGCACGCGCGTGAGCGCCTTCATCCGCGACAGCCAGTGCAGCGACATCGCCGCAAAACCGAAGTCGAACATGGCCGCCTCCAGCCGAGCATCCTCAAACCGTGCTATCTCAATCGCCAGCCGCGCATCATCGCTTGTTTTCTCGCGCAACCGCTCCGCCAGCCGGGCATCCGGCTCGATGGCCAGCAATGAGCGTACCGGCGTCGCCAGCAAGGGCAAGGTGGCGTGTCCGGTCCCGGCGCCAATCTCGAAACACTCGCTGTGTGCATCCAGCTTGCACTTTGCGCGCAACCAGACAAACAGGTCTGCGGGATACTGAGGACGCGCAAGATCGTACAGCGCGGCATCCTCACCGAATCTGGTCGCGCCGGGTGAGGCGTGGATCGATGCCATCAGGGCGCGAAGCTCGATCGCGCAGTCAGCGCCCATCGTCCGTTCTTGAACTCGACGATGTAGAGGGAGTCGAATTGAGATAGCGTGGAGCCGTCTGCACGGTACCGCACGAACGTCGTCAGCATGTGCGCCTTGTTGGGCCCGCACTGCACCACCTGCCGCTTCGCCCAGTCCGACCGATCCCAGCCCTGCGCCCCCAGCGATGCAAAGCCGGTTTCAAGATCCTGAGGCCCGTTGATGATCCGCACATTCCCGCTGGCGATGCGAACTGACGGGAAATGGAACGTCTTGCCCCAGGCCTCCGCATCCTTGGTGTTGAAGGTGCGCATGAATTCGTCGGTGACCTGGTAGGCCGGCGCATACGCCGCACAAGACGCGAACTGGCTGTCGCCTGCTGCGTCGCCCATCGTCGTGCAGCCGGTTGCAATCGCGGCAGCTACGAACGCACCAGCCAGTTTCATGTGTCGTCCTCCAAGGCCGTAGCCAGGCCAGGCTGATGGTCACAGCGGCCGGCACGCCTCCGCCAGCCAGGCGTGATCATCGCCTGACAGCAGCGGCCCCACCTCGTCCAGCACGCGCGCATGGTATCCATCCACCCACGCCCGCTCGACCTCGCTCAACAGGCTCGTGACGATCAGGCGGCGATCCAGCGGCGCCAGTGTCAGCGTCTCGAACCCAAGCATCTCGCGATCACCACCTGGAATGGCCGAGGCCGCCGTCACCACCTGCAGGTTCTCGATCCGGATGCCCCACGCATTGGCCTTGTAGTATCCCGGCTCGTTCGAGAGGATCATGCCCGGCTCAAGCGGCACAGCGTTCGGCGCCTTCGCCACGCGGTGCGGCCCTTCATGCACGCCAAGGTACGAGCCGACGCCATGGCCGGTGCCATGATCATAGTCGAGCCCCGCCTCCCACAGCGCCATGCGCGCCAGCACATCCAGCGCCGAGCCTGATGTCCCCGTCGGAAAGCGCACGCGAGACAATGCGATATGACCCTTCAGCACCCGCGTGTTGCGGTCCTTCATCTCGTCCGACGCCTCGCCGATCGCCATCGTGCGCGTGACGTCGGTCGTGCCGTCCAGATACTGCCCGCCAGAGTCCAGCAGGAACAGCGATCCAAGCTCCAGCTTGCGATTCGTATTCGTGTCAGGCCGATAATGGTTGATCGCCGCGTTCGGTCCCGCGCTCGAGATCGAGTTGAACGACAGGTCCTGCAACGCGCCGGTCTTCTCACGGAACTCTTCCACTTTCATGGCGCAGTCGATCTCGGTCACCTGGCCGGTCTGGCCATTCTCTTCGAACCAGCGCAGGAAACGGCTCAGCGCTGCGCCATCGCGCCGGTGCGCCTGCCGCGATCCTTCGACCTCGACCGGATTCTTTCTCGCGCGTGGCAGCATCACCGGGTCAGCCGCCCGCACCACATGCGCACCAACCTTGCCCAGCGTGTTGAAGAACCATGCTGACGCCATCGACGGGTCAACGCTTACGCGCTTGCCCTTCAGCGTCGCCAGCTGCACCTCAACTGCG
>JBMOGP010000151.1:0-6236 GCA_049318285.1 Hyphomonadaceae bacterium | reverse complement strand
GGAAACGCGGACGCGCATGGCAAGAATTTCAGCCTGCTCCATGCGAGCGACGGGATCACGCTCGCGCCGCTTTATGACCTGCTGTCGACCGTCTCTTATCCCGACCTCAGCCCGAACCTCGCCATGAAGATCGCGAGGCGCGCACGCCTGGAGGATCTGGTGACGCGCGACTGGGCAAAATTCGCGGAGGAGACAGGCCTCACTGAACCATTTATCCGACGTCGCGCCGCCGCCCTGGCTGATGCTGTAATCGCCCGCGCCCCTGCCGGGCGCGCCGGCTTTGCGCCGGCTGTCCAACCCGCGATGCAACAGTTTGCGGATCTTGTGGCAGCCCGTGCGGCGCGGTTGAAGGACGCTCTCTAGCGAGGTTCGCGGCGCCCCATCCCTATAGGCAAGCGGGACTGCCGCGAGGGGGCGCCAACGGACCGCCTACTTGCCAACCAGCCTCATCGCTTCTTTTGCGACGCGCGCTGAGACTGAAAATGCTGTCCGGCATAGGCTGCCTCGCTCACCGCCGCCGCCATCCATGACGGCATGCCCGCAGCGCGTCGCGCGAGGGTCCGCCGCTCGGCTGGCTTGAGGGTGAGAAGCATGACTTGCGTGATACGCGCCGCCTGGACTGAGAGGATCCCCGGCGTACTTCTTGTCGATCGAGCGCGGGTGCGGCAAATGATGCGTGATGATGACGGTCCCCGCGCAGGGTGAATCCACGGCGCCTTCGAGAAGCTCGCGCTGAAGCCAGGTCTGCGCCGAGACATGCCAGTCGAGGGCCTGACCCGGAGAGAGCGGCGCCGAGCCTGGCGAGGGAAAGATCAGGCGGTGGTCATTGAGATAGCGCGCCGCGACCTTCGTGTCGCGCTCCGGCTACTCGTAGAGGCGGTAGTCGGTCCAGAGCGTCGCCCCCAGAAAGCGGACGCCATCGATCATGACAGCACCCTCATTGAGCCAGTGAATGCCGCGCTCGGCCGCCAGAAGTTCGGCGCGTTCTGTTTCTTGTGCGACGTTGTTCAGGTGGTTCGGTGAGTACCATTCATGATTGCCCGGAACGTAGATCACGGGCTTGCCGCGTGCGCGCCGCGATAGCCAGTCAACCCCGCTCGACGCCGGCGTGAAGATGTCGCCCGCCGCAATAAGCACGTCGTATTCGGGCCTGGGATCCGGCAGTTTCCAGCGGCAGGACTCGATATGCAGGTCGGAGAGGATCCAAAGGCGCATGGGAGCCACTCTGGCTGGCGCCTCGCGCGTGTCGCGAACAACGATCCAGGTCTTGAAGTTTTCCCAAGTTTGAGGTATATACACGTATATCCCAAGGTGCGGCTGCGATGACCATTGCGCGTACGCGAACATTCCGAAGCGGGAACAGCGAAGCGGTTCGGCTGCCGAAAGACGTGGCGTTCGGCGAGGACGTCGAGCTGGTGATTGTCCGCTCCGGCGAGGTCATGACGATCTATCCGGCCCAGACCTCGGTAGCGGAGATGGTTGAGCGCCTTCGCGCGATGCCGGCGCCGCCGGAGATCGAGCGCCGGGATGACGAGCCCCTCCCCGAGAGGACGGGGCTCTAAGCGTGGCGTATCTGATCGACACCAATGTCGCGATCCACCTGCGGGACGGGGACCAGGCCGTCATGACGAAGGTCGCGGCGCTCGGCGATGCGGTGCTGATGTCCGTTGTCACCCGCGTTGAGCTCGAGGGCGGGGTCTATCGAATCCCCGAATTCGCCTCCATTCGGCGGGCGCGCCTCGATGTAATCATGGCGGCCGTTCCAACCCTGGCGTTCGACGCCGCCGCTGCGGACGTCTATGGGGCCATCGTCTCCCTTGCCGGATATTCCAGGAGGAAACTCCTGGACCGCATGATCGCGGCCCAGGCCCTGGTGCATCGGTCGGTGCTCGTGACCATGAACGGCGACGACTTCTCGGACATCCCCGATCTCAAACTGCTGGCTTGGGGATGAGCGGGGTCTTCGTCACGATCTTCGCCGAGCCGACGCCGCGCCTTGCGGAGTTCTGCGAGCGGCCTGGCATGAGACCGACCGAGGAAAGACATAGCGGCGGGCCGACGCACCTATCGGCGCAAGTCGGTTTCGTATTTCAAGCCCGCTGCACCACCAGGACCGTCCGTTCTCGCAATCCGCCGGAAAGATAGCTTGTCCGTATCGCACTGACTTCGGAAAGGAGCTCGCCTGCTTGTGCGAGGGGAATCGGGATCAGGCGCCACGAACTCCCACTGCCTGAGACGGGTCGTGCTCTGAGCATGATGCTACGCCCAGAAGTGGTCGGCTACGGAGCTTCGTTCAGATCACGCCGCTTCATACTGCTCATGAGGTCACCCTTGCATGCGGCGATGCCAGAAAACTCAGCAGAACAAAGCTCCAGACGGAGGGCTTCCCATCTGGCAGCTGCCTGACGGTCCGCTGGGTCCATATGCACAAGCGGAGGGACCACAAAGTAGTCATGCCTCTGAGCCCACTGTTTGCTGCCTCTTGTTGATACGACGCGTTCTGAGGACACCTTTCTCCGAACGACGGCGTCGCGTGTTGTGCAGCTTACGCTGACTTCGCTTGCGTCGTTGAGAACTGTGATCATCGCGGCGCCATCGGCAGCAACCCGCGCTCTCGGATACGGATTGCGCCCATGGAGCCACGATCCGTCAACGCTGCACTCTTTAGCGCCCGGTGGCGCAATCACGCGAACGAACACCCAGCCTTCCCGCCCTGGGTTGCCGGAAATAACAGGAAACCAGCTGACTGATTTGTCTTCGGTCCATACATCCCCGCCGGGACGAAAGTCGGCCTTGCTTACTGAGTTGCAAGCTGAAGCGCATGCGGCACCAGTGACCCCGAACAGCAGCGCCCAGAGCTTCATGCATGTCTCGCGTTTCTGAAAACCCGCACCGGCAGAGCGAAACTGTAACCGCCAATTGAATGTCTGCAATGGGCCCCGACTTCGCGCCCTTCCGATGATGTTTCCAATGACAGCGGCGCTCGGGAATTGCCGGTGGCGCCGACCTACGGATCAGGCTGGAGCTCGCCTCAAGTCAGCCGCTCGCCGCGGCCGGGGCGGGATGTCGCCGCTTCTGATCCTCGCCCCCGCGAGTTGAGAGACAGCCCGGCAGCACAATAGTTGACATATCGTCATTTTTGACGATATGTCATTTCATGGCGTCAATTTCCTCCCCTGCCGGGACGGGCAAGCGCGGACGGACGCTGGATGCGCTCCTGGCAGCCCTCCAGTCGCTCCTGCTGGAGCGGGGCGCAGGAGCCTTCTCGATCAGTGATATCTGCGAACGCGCCGGCGTCGCGCATGGTACGTTCTACAACTATGCTGGCAGCATCGATGAACTCATTGAAGCACTTGCCGCGCTTCTGTCTGCATCGCTCGCCGCGCTCGGGAGCAGCGCACCGTCAGCAAAAGCCGATCCGATCGCAGCCTTTGTTTTCAAGACGCAACAGACGCTTGGCATTTCCGTACACGCGCCGGACTATGGGCGCTTGATCTTCGATTCCGGTCTTCCCGTGGACCGGCTTGTTGCCGACCTTCGCAAGGACCTCGAGGCAGACATTCGCTTTGGCGCTGCATCAGGCGTCTTCAAGACCCCCAACCCGGCGCTTTCCGCCAGTATGATCGCAGGGTGCATGCTTGGCGTAAGCCTCGATCTTCACCGCAAGACACTGCCCAAGTCCGTCATTGAAGCCGCCACAGCGGACATGCTGGCGATGCTGGGCCTTTCACGCGCTGTCGCTCAGCGAGCCGCCGCCACTCGCATCCGCTTCGAGGCACCTCCGGCATTACCTCTGCGATGGTTCGGCCTGGTCTCGGATGAAAGGGCGTCTCCATGAAGCGACCACGCGGTAAAGGCGTTACCATGCGCCGTGGCGAGAAGGGCTTTGATGCAGCCGTCCTTGCCACCTCGTTTTCGGGGCGTGATCCGGGGCAGCGACCCGACATCTACATTCAGGCCAGCGATCGCGCCGATGTCACTGCTGCCGTGAACCTGGCGCGCGAGAAAGGCCAGAGAATAAGCCTTTGTTCGGGCGGCCACAGCTGGGCGCAGAACCATTTGCGCGACGGCGGAATGCTCATCGATGTTTCGCGACTGAACGCAATCGACATTGACGCAGGCTCCCGGACTGCACGCGTTGGCCCCGGATGCTGGAGCATCGATCTGGACCGAGCGCTGAAGCAGCTAGGCCTCTTCTTCCCGGTCGCACATGCGCCTGACGTTTGCCTGGGCGGCTTCCTCTTGCAGGGCGGCTTTGGCTGGAACAGCCGTGCGCTTGGCCTCGCCTGCGAGAGCGTAGCCGGTCTTGATGTCGTGCTCGCCGACGGGACACAGGTCCATGCCAGCGCAGAACAGAACGCCGACCTTTACTGGGCGGCACGCGGCGCAGGTCCCGGCTTCTTCGGCGTTGTCACGAGCTTCCATCTCAAACTGCATGAACGTCCCAAGGTGACGGCCATGATTATGCAGGTATTCCACGAGCGCTGGCTGGAAGACGTCTTTACCTGGGCGCACGCAGTTGGTCCCAGCGTATCCAGCAGTGTCGAATTTCAGCTTCTGATAACGCCGAAGACACTGTTCACCGGCAAGCCTGGGGTCGAAGTCCTCGCGCCCGTGATGACGTCGAGCTGGAAGGCGGCGCGCGATGCGACCGCTTTCATTCGGCAAAGCCCGGTTCGCAAGCGCGCCAGCGTCAGTACGCCGTTACTGCCGCTTTCAACGATGCGAATGTCCGAAGCCGCCGCACAGACACACTTTCCACCGAAGATGCACTGGTGTGTCGACAACATGTGGACGGATGCACCGATCGCCGATCTGTTGCCGGGTCTGCGCAAGGTATCGGATACCTTGCCGCCAGCCCCCTCGCATGCGCTCTGGCTCAACTGGCAGCCAAACCGCGTACGCCCCGACATGGCCTTCTCGATGGAAGCTGGATTTTACTTTGCCACCTATGGCGAGTGGCGCCGTGCGGATGATGACACACGCTATGGAAGCTGGGCGACGGAGCGCATCTCGGACATGTCCCATCTCGGCAAGGGTATCCAGCTCGCCGATGAAAACCTGGGACGCCGCAAAGCACGCTTCATGAGTGACGCCAACCGTGCGCGTCTTGAGCGCATACGTGCCCACTACGATCCCGATGGGCGCTTCAATTCCTACATGACCGCGCCATGAGAACGAGCAAGCCGATCGCCGGACGCCACCTGGGCTGGTCTGATAAGGATCTGCGAACCAAGCCTTATGCAGCCTTCTGGCGCCCGCAGATGGCGCCAATTGGGGAGCATGCGCGCCTTGCGCTGGATGAGGGCCCGTTGGCAGAGCCCCTGTTGCCCCCGCTCGCGCGCGCAAGCGGCATGTTTGCCGGGGACGGCGTTGAAAATGGTTTTGCATTGACGTCGGACGGCGGCATGCGCATCGCCATCCGCACCGAGATGCCCGACATAACACCCGCCATGATCGACTGGTGGTTCGGTTGGCATTCCGACAGTCCAGAACGCTACAAGCTCTGGCACCCCAACGCCCATGTGCACGCGACCTGGCGAAAAGCGCCTCCGGCCGGCGCACGGGGGCGCGACCGTTACATTGGTCATACGTCCATCGTGGATGAGTTCATCGGCAGCGGCCTGCTACGTCTGGCCATAAGCTTCGTAGCGCCCGATGACCTGGCGTTGACGGATGCGTCCCTGCGCGACGATGCGAAGGCGACAGCGATCTGCGCGCACAGCACGCTTGCAGGCTTTCCAATCAAGGCCGGCTATCTGGTGCATCTTGTACAGGCGACGTCCGGCGGCAGCGTCATGCGCTCACGGTTCTGGATTGGCGGCGCAAATGTTTCGCCGCTGCATCCGCTTGCTGCGCCGATCGCTGCCATGGCGCGCCGCGAGTTGCGATCTACCGAGTCGGATGCTCGGGCGTTGTTGGTGCATTGCGCTCAGGAGATGGCGCACCTTGCGACATTCCTGCCGGAGCTCTACGGGGCGTTTCACGACCAGCCATAGCGGCGGCGGCCAGTGATCAAAGGGCACCGGTCGCGACGCTTCACGTGAAAATTACGAATGGCTTAGCCTCGGTCCTTGAATGAAATCGCGCCTCTAAAGTCACTGTCGCCGGCGGCGGCGCGGTGACGATGTAAGGTCTCGCCGGCTCCGGTTTATGCCAATCACGTAGCGCAACCAGGCTCATGGGACCTCGAATACCCAGATGTTGGCGGTTCGTACGGAGGGGTTCTTGATCTC
>JBMOGP010000150.1:0-6249 GCA_049318285.1 Hyphomonadaceae bacterium | reverse complement strand
CCCTTTCACGCCAGTCGAAGTTTTGAGCCGCAACCCGTTCAATCCGCGTTGATCCGCAGGGACTTGGGATATTGACGCAAAGCGCGTGTCGGGCATGGCGCGTCACGACGCTAGAGTGGGCGAATGACGCGCTATCAAATCTAGAAGGCCGATGACTGTAAACGGCTGCGTGAGCTGATCGGTAAACAAGCCCGTCCGTTGTCGTTGCAACTCTCGATTCTCTCCCGCCGTAAATGCAATGATGGGCGCGGAACGGTTAGGCCCGGAGCCGGAGCGGGTCATGCGCCCAACGCCATCCCATCGTCCATCGACTTCGGCAGCATGACATTCTGGTACAAATCATTGGCACAAACGTCACCTATGCGTCATCCGCCCACGTTAGCTGCAACCCATTAGAGGCTGACGATCAAACGAGGCAAACATGCGCGGAAACCGGACAAGCTGGCTGGCGATTGGGGTGGCGCTGGCTCTGGTGCAAGCCGCAGCTCACGCACAGGAACCGGTCGCCCAGACAGCGACGACAGATGCCGATCGCATCAAGCGCGACGAGGCGGAAGAGGAGGCGGCAAAGCGCGGCCTCGATTTCGATACCGTCATCATCACCGGCGTTGCCGACGACGCACGGAAATTCGACGCCTCGTTTGCGGTTTCGACGCTGTCTGACGAGACCATCGATAAGCTCGCCCCGCTCAACTTTGCAGACCTGTTGAATCAGGTTCCCGGCATCTACGCCGAGTCCACGGGCGGCGAAGTGCAGAACGTCATTCGCGTTCGTGGCATTCCCAACGAGAGCAGCTTCCAGGCTTTTCACGAAGACGGAATGCCGGTCTTCCAGGACAATGACGGCATCTTCTTCAAGAATGAAGGCCTGATCCGCCCTGACATCATGACCCAGGCCGTCGAATTCGTACGCGGCGGTCCGGCGCCGATCTACGCTTCCAACGCAGCGGCAATCTACAACGTCATCACCCGGCAGGGTGGGGAGACGCCCGAAGGCGCTGTCAAAGTAACGCTCGGCGACACGGGACTTTATCGGCTTGAGGGCTACTGGGCTGGCCCTGTTGCAGACAGGACTTACATCGCTGCCGGCGGCTTCATCCGTCGCCATGAAGGCTACCGCCCCAACGGCTTCCCCAACGACCAGGGCGGCCAGTTCCGCGTCAACCTTCGCCACGAATTCGACAATGGTGAGGTCAAGGCGTTCGTTAAGGTTCTCGACGATCACAACGTCTTCTACCTGCCGATCCCGGTCGCAGATCCGCGCAATCCCGCGGTTTCGCTCGACCCGTATATCGATGTCTTCGAGGGCACGCTCAATACGCCCTACCTGCAGAACGCTGTGATGCTTTACGGTCAGGAGGGAACGGGTGCCCAGACCAGCGAGACCCGCGATCTGTCCGACGGTCGCCACATGCAGGTCTTCAATGCAGGGCTCGACTACACGACCAGGATGGCTGACTGGGATCTCTCCAACAAGTTCCGGCACATGACCGGCACGATCAACTTCGACGCGCTGTATTCAACGTCGAACCCGGCCGATTCCGCCGTTTTCGCAGGCGGGCAGCTCGCTGCAGCGCAGGCGGCGTTCGCTGGAACAACGCGGCTCGGCTATGCGATCGCTGGAACGAACGGGGCGACGGTATATAATCCGCTGGCCGCGTCGGGGCTTGTGATCCAGGGGCAATACCGCGCCATCAAGACGGAATCCAGCTCGACGATGAACGACTTGCGGCTGACGCGCGAATTCGCCTTCGCTGGTGAGCACCAGTTCACCGCGGGCCTCTATCTCGCGAATTTCGGTTCGGACTTCCAGCAGCGCTACCAGGACTATCTGTTCGAACTGAAGTCCAACCCGCGCCCTCTGGATCTGGTGGCCTACAATGCTGCCGGCGCAGTGACCGGATTTGTGACGGACAAGGGTGTCCTGCGTTACGCGACAACACTGACTGGCGGCAGCTCGGACATCTTTCTGTGGGCGCCTTATATCGCTGATAACTGGCAAATCACCGACCAGCTCCGCCTTGAAGCAGGCGTGAGGCAGGAAACCTACAGCGGAACAGGTTTCGGTAAGCCGACAGCAGTTGCCAACCTCGGCAATGCCGCCACGCTTGCCGACAACGCGACGCGGTACTTCACCGGCACGATCTTCCGCACAAAACTCAAGGAGTCGGTGACTGCCTGGACTGTCGGCGCCAACTATGACTTCACCGACAGCGTCGGCGTTTATGCGCGTGCATCCAAGGCGTTTCGCACAGGCGGCGAGGGCAACCTGATTTTCGGCAACGCGGCGGTCACCAACGAAGCCCAGCAGTATGAGCTCGGCGCCAAACTCGACACCGACAATCTCGCGGTTTTCCTGACCGGATTCTATACCGAGTTTGACCCGTTCATTGCGGCGTTCCAGGAAGTGAACCCGCAAACCGGGGCGACGGCGTTGCTGAACTTCATCGGGAAGGCGACCAGCCCGGGCGTGGAAGTCGACTTCGCTTGGTCGCCCCTCGATTACTTCAGCCTGGATGGATCAGTCACGTACAATGACGCCAAACTTGGCGACTTCTTCAACGCCCAGGGCGCCATTGCCGCATCGGTGGAAGGTAACCAGCCGATCCGTCAGCCCAAGATCTACGGCAACATCCGTCCAACCCTCACCTTTGACCTCGGCGACTACCAGACCGAACTCTACGCGCGATACAACTTTGTGGGCGATCGCTTTGTCGATCTTCAGAACCGCACAGAGCTGCCCGCCTTCAACACCCTGGCCGCAGGTGTAACGGTCAACACGGGTTCGTGGCAGTTCCAGTTCGTCGGCGAGAACCTGACGAACGAAGTGGGACTAACCGAGGGCAACCCGCGCGCCGACGTCGTCGCAGGCCAAGGTTCGAAGACCGCGGTCTACGGCCGCCCGCTGTTTGGCCGGAACTTCCGCATCGAGGCGACCTATCGCTGGTAACTACGTGGACAAACGCCCCGTCGACAAGGACGGGGCGTTTGATGCCCGCTACCATGATTGAGGAGGCTGGCGATATGGCAGGCCGGACAATGATCGCCCTCACCAGCCGCCTGTCGACGATCGTGGCTACGGCGTTGTGCATGCTCGTCATGAGCCAATTGGCCGGGCCTGCATCCGCCCAATTGCCGGTGGGGCCGCCAGATCGCCAACTCGCTGGCCAGCTTGTGAACGCGGACAGTGCGACCTATCAGGTCCACGCATTTGACGTCCCGCCAGACGTGCACCGTCTGGTCGTTGCGATCGCGCATGACGGCAATCCGGCGGCGAGCCTGATCGAACTAGGCCTTGCGGACCCCTACGGCTTCCGCGGCGCCAGCAGCAAGAAGACGTCGTTCACGATCTCTGAACTGGACGCTACGCCCGGCTATCTCGCAGGTCGCCTGCCAGTGGGCGATTGGAAGGTGACCTTCTCGATCGGACAATTGCCCGAAGACAAGCCGACGAACTGGACGCTGAAGGTCTGGTTTTTGAGTGTCGGCGAGAGTCTCCCGGCGAACGTGAAGAGCCGTGGCCGCGGCTGGTATCGCGGCGACATGCACATGCACAGCGGGCACAGCGACGGGTTCTGCGCCAGCCAGTCCGGTGCCAAGGTCCCATGCCCTCTCTACAACGCGATTGCTTCTGCCGGGGCGCGCGAGCTCGACTTCGTGATGCTGACTGAGCACAACACCGTTTCGCAGGCTCAGGTCATCCGCGAACTCCAGCCGGCCTTCGATCGTGTGCTGCTCATTCCGGCGCAAGAGGTCACGACGTTCTACGGACATATCAACGTGTGGGGGGTTGATAAGCCTATCGACTATCGCATCGTGCCGGGCGGTCGCAGCTTCAACGATCTGGCCGACGAGGTTCACCGGCTCGGAGGCCTCGTATCGATCAACCACCCAAAGGCGCCGACCGGCGCGATGTGTCTGGGGTGCGGCTGGTCCATGCAGGATGTCGACTACAGCAAGGTTGACGCCGTCGAAGCCGTGAACGGCGCCATTACCGGCGCGACGGGCGGCGATCCGCAGGGCGCGCTGTCGGGGATTCCCTTCTGGATTCAGCATCTGAAGAACGCCAATCAGATCGTGGCCGTAGGCGGCAGCGATACGCATGACGGCACGGCGGAAATCGGATCCGCATCGACAATCGGACGTCCGACAACGGTCGTGTTCGCCGAGGGGCTCGATCAGGCCGCGATCATAAAGGGGGTGAAGTCCGGCCGTGTGTTTGTTGACATCGCGTACGATCCTGACGCGGTGCTCGACCTCCAGGTCTCAAGCGGCGCACGCAATGCTCTCATGGGCGGATCTCTCGAAGCGGGCAAAACCGCTGTGGCGCGCGTGGACGTGAAGGCCCCGCCAGGATCCCGACTGGAACTGATGGACGGTGACACACTCCTGGCAACCAGAACATTGACAGACGAGGATGCGAGCGGAAGTCACCATGAATTCCAACTGAAGCTCTCGGTTGGCCTGCATGTCGTGCGCGCCCAGGTGCGTGGAACGGACAATCGGTTGCGCCTGCTGTCCAACTCCGTCCTGGCAAAGAGAGTCCAATGAGGGCAATTGCCCTGGTGAACCTGCGAATGCGCGGAAGCGGCACCGGCGCGGCCGATAGGCGCGAGCAAGCGGAGCGTGAACGAAAATGCGATTGAAACTGGGCGCTGGGTATCTGACGGCGTTGTGCCTGGCGCTAACAGCGCTTGTGTCGGCTTGCGCCACGCCTGCAGGTCGGAGCATCGCGCCTGGGGGCAGCGCTGGCGGCTCGCTGGTGCATGCCGGCGTTGGCGACATCGTCCAAGACAAGAACTTCTACCTGCTGACTCTTCTTCAGTCTGAGCCTGTGCGCGCTGTGATTGCCAGCGATCCAGAACTTTCAGAGCTGGGACGCCGGACAGCCGCTGCTCTCGACAAGGCTTTCGGCGGTTGCGACGGGTCAACCCGCTGCGTCGTCGAAGTCTTGAGGATGAGCGATGCCGATATTGCCATGGCCGGCGATCGTCTGGCGGCTCTGGCATCCCCGAACAACGCGCTAGGCGCGCTCGTTCGTGAGAAGATGCGGCCTTCGGGACGTTTCCAGAAATACGCGATGCTCGATGACGCTGCGATGATCGAGATGGCCTGGCTTGAAGCCGCAGCCGGCGTCAACCGGCTTTACCGAGTTTATGGTCTGGGCGAGGCGCCGCGCTACCCCGCGATCGACGCGATCAGTTACGAAGCTGAATCGGCGGGCTACCGTTCCCTCGTGAAGGCGGTGGTCGAGACGCAAGTCGACGGCGCCCGTCCGACAGATCTCTTCTTCGAATCCTGGCTTCGCGTCGGTCTGGACCTTCTCGTGATCAACCAGCGCGATGAGGCGGCACGCTATGAACCAATGCGCCTGGGGGTCAACGCGGCGTCGTTCAGCCACGCGGCTTCGATTGATTGGTCAGGCGCGCCCTATGTCGCGATTCTCGTGCCCGGAGCCGGGACGCTGCCCGGCGAGGTGGGCTTGTCGGCGGCTGGCGCATTGCGCATCCGACTGGCGGCGCGGCGATATGCAGACGGGTTGGCCCCCATCATCATTGTCTCCGGCGGACACGTGCATCCCAACAAGACGCCGTATGCCGAAGCGATCGAGATGAAACGCGAACTGATGAAGCGGTACGGCGTGCCCGAGCATGCTATCGTCGTCGATCCGCATGCGCGCCATACCACCACAAACCTTCGCAATGGCGTCCGGCTGATTCACGCTATGGGCGCGCCTGAAACCGGCTCGGTTCTGGTTACGACCTCGCGCGACCAGAGCGCCTACATCGAGAGTCAGGTGTTCTCGAAGCGCAACCAGGATGAATTGGGATATCAGCCGCTAACATTGCCGAGACGTGTCTCGCCGCATGACCTGGCGATGGCGCAGAACCTGCTGTCCCTCCATGCCGACCCCACCGATCCTCTGGACCCGTAAGCCCGAAGCGACGGGACCGGCAATATGAGCCTGCCGCTCTCGGAGCCACCCGAGTTCGCAGGTGGCCTGGTCACTCAGACAAGCACAAGCGAGCGCCCGTTCCGCAAGGTGCTGATCTCATGGCGATTCTCAGGGCCCCTTGCGGCTTCTGTTCATGCCGCCCTTGCGCCGAGACGCTCGGTTACCTTAGCCAACGAACGTTGCGAAAGATTACGAACGACCGCTATTGGGCGATGAACTGCCGGTCGTAATGTTTGGCTGATCCGGCAGGAATGCGCTCGTAAAGCGACAGACAGGGGCGGTCGCGGGGCAGG
>JBMOGP010000149.1:0-6272 GCA_049318285.1 Hyphomonadaceae bacterium | reverse complement strand
TCGCCCATGATCATCGGCGGGGCAGCGATCACGAGTTGGGCGTAGTCGCCACGGTTTGCGGCGGTGTAGAGCACGTCCGCGATCTGCCTGGCGAAACGGTGCTTCTCCAGCTTGTGCCAGTTGGTCTCCTCCATCGCGCTGCGATGCTTGCCTGTCGAAGCGTGTGACCGGCCGGGACGATCCGCGCCCTGTTCGCTTGTGCGCGGGTTGTCCTGTTCCAGCACCTCGATGATCTGGAGGTTAGGGTAGGTCTCGTCGCCTTCATTGCGGAAAAAGAGGGCCTTTTCACCGTCGCCGACCATGACCCAGGCATTGTGACGGATCGATACGCTTGTCATTTGGTGCTCCGGGAAAGACGGCTGCAGAGCCTGAACGCCCAAGGGCGGGCGTCGTTCCGCTGACGTATCGCAAAGCCTCCGTGACGGTAGCTTGACGCGGCGGGGGCGGAGGAAGATTGTGCGGCGCACATAGCATCAGGAAGGATTTGCCCCATGAGCGCATCGGATCCCGTGGTCATTGTCGGCATGTCGCGCACACCGATGGGCGCGATGCTGGGCGAGCTGGCCGGCTTCTCGGCAAATGAGCTGGGTGCGCTGGCCATCAAGGGCGCGGTCGCTGAGGCCGGCATCAAGGGCGAAGACGTCGAGCTGGTCTATATGGGCAACTGCCTGCCGGCCGGACAGGGCCAGGCGCCGGCGCGCCAGGCGGGCATCAAGTCGGGCCTGCCAAAGGGGGCCGAAGCAACCACCGTCAACAAGATGTGCGGCTCCGGCATGCAAGCCGCCGTGATGGGTCGCAACGCGCTGCTGGCCGGTGAAGCCACAGTGGTCGTGGCGGGCGGCATGGAGAGCATGACGAATGCGCCGCACCTCGTCGATCTGCGCAAAGGCCACAAATATGGCGCAGCCAGCCTCCGCGACCATATGGCGACGGATGGCCTTGAGGACGCATACGGCGGCGGCGCGATGGGCAACTACGCCGACATGATCGCCAAGGAGTACCAGTTCACGCGCGAACAGCAGGACGCCTACGCGCTCGAAACACTGAGCCGCGCTCAGAGCGCCACGAAGGAAGGCCGCTTCAAGCGCGAGATCACGCCGGTCACTGTGAAAGGCAAGAAGGGCGACGTCACGATCGATACGGATGAGCTTCCGCGTCAGGCGATGCCGGAAAAGATTCCGACGCTGCGCCCCGCCTTTTCGAAGGACGGCACGGTGACGGCGGCTAACGCCTCCGGCATTTCGGATGGCGCCGCGGCGCTCGTCCTCATGCGCGCGTCCGAAGCCAAGAAGCGCGGGCTCAAGCCGCTGGCGACGATCGTGGCGAGCGGCGCGCATAGCCATGAGCCGGCTTATTTCACGACGGCCCCTGTACCGGCGATGAAGAAGGCGCTGGAGAAAGCTGGCTGGCAGGCGTCCGACGTCGATCTCTGGGAGATCAACGAAGCTTTCGCCGTCGTGCCAATGATCGCGATGAAGGAACTCGGCATCACACACGACAAGGTCAATGTGAATGGCGGCGCCTGCGCGCTTGGCCATCCGATCGGCGCGTCCGGTGCCCGCGTGCTTGTGACGCTGATCAATGCGCTGGAGCAGAAGGACAAGAAACGCGGCATGGCTGCGCTCTGCATCGGCGGCGGCGAGGGTATCGCCATGGCAATCGAGCGGGCCTGATCATGTCCGGAGATGTGATGAAAGTCCCCAGCGGATCGACGCTGGGGCTTGGCTTCTCGCGTGCCGTGCGCGTGGGCGACATGGTGTTCGTTTCGGGCTGCGCCCCGATCGCGCCTGATGGCGGCGTGTCTGCGCCGGGCGATGTGAAGGCACAGACCCGGCGCTGCCTCGAAATCATCGAGGGCGCCCTGGTGCAGGCGGGCGCGGACATCAAACATGTTGTCCGCACGCGGGTTTTCCTTACCGACATGACCCGGTGGAAGGAAGCCGGTGAGGCGCACGGCGAGGTCTTCAAGGAAATCGAACCTGCAACATCCTTTCTCGGGACCAGCGCGCTGATCAATCCGGGCTGGCTGGTGGAGGTCGAGGCGGACGCGGTGGTGACACGCTAGTTGCGGGCTCCTTAGCTGCAGACCTGCCTTGCGGCGATCGGCGGCTCGGGCATGCTGGTGGGGAGCGGGGCCGGAATCGGTGGGAGTATAAGGTCATGATCCGGTTTGTTGCGCCCGCGGCGCGGGCCCAGCTGCAGAAAACCACCCCGTGATCGCCATCCTTGATGCCGCGTATGCGGGGGAAGCCTCGGTGGCCGCCTGCCTTACGGCGGACGACTGGACGTCGACCGTGCCGATTGCGGAATTCACGCATCGCGCAGGCCGTGCCGAGCCACATACGCCTGGCGAGTTCCATCGGCGCGAATCTCCGCTGATCATGTCCGTGCTGGCCATGCTGCCGGAACGGCCGCGCATGTTGGTGATCGAGGGGTATGTCTGGCTCGACACAGATGGCCGCAAGGGTCTCGGCGCGCACCTGTTTGAAGCCCTGCGCGGACGGACCGCCATTGTCGGCCTCGCCACGTCATGCTTTGCAGACGCCGAGCAATGGGTGGAACAGGTCGGGCGCGGCGACAGCGCGAACCCGCTCTGGGTGACAGCGGCCGGGGTCACCCTGAGCGAGGCCGTGTCGGGCGTAAAGCGGATGCACGGCCCGCATCGCATCCCGACACTCGTCGGTCGCGTCGCCCAGCTCGCGCGCAAGACCCTCTGAATGGACGCGGACAAAGTCGACAGCGGGGGCCCACGCTTGACGTAACTCAAGGCGAAGTTTCCGCATTGATATCATCTGGACACATATGTTGCTCTCATGCGGGGCATCCTCGCAGCCGGAAGGTGTCTCAATGATTGTCGAATACGGAACCCTGGTCGTCGCAGCCGATGGCGGCGGCGCAGTCGTCTATCGCAATGCCAGCCGTGAGGGCGCGGCAAGCCTGGAAATCGTCGAGATTCACAATGCAGACAGCAAGACGTTCACGCGCGCGATCGATCCGGATGTTGGCGAACACTACGCTGCTCCCGCCAGCGGCAAGGTCTCGGTCGCAGGGCCCGACTATCATGAGCAGGGCGAACGTCAGTTCGCGACCCGCCTTGCGACCCGGCTCGACGAGTTGATCGGCCGCCATGCGCACGGCAAGGATCAGCCTGGCGTCATCTTGTTCGCCTCACCACGCTTTCTCGGCTCTATCCGCAGCGACTACTCCGCTCGCGTGAAATCCGCGCTGAAAGTCGAGATCGGCAAGGACCTCCGCGATGCGTCGCCGAAGCAGATCGAGCACGCGCTGGCCAAGCTGGATCACGCCTGACGACTGCAGGAAGGTGGTCGCTTGCGATCGCCTCCATGAGGGATAATCTGCAGGAAGCCCGCGCAGGAAGTGCTGGCCGAGGGAGAACGGCATGCACAGCTACGATGTCTGCGAATGTGGCGCGCCATTGCAGCGCACGGAGCGCGCGACACCTGCGCCTGTGGGCTCGGAGATCGTACTCCGCGTGATCGCTGCTGGCGTGTGCCACTCCGACCTGCACATATGGGACGGCTACTACGATATCGGCGGCGGGCAGAAGCTTAGGCTGCAGGATCGCGGGGTAAAATTGCCGCTGACGATGGGCCACGAAAATGTCGGTGAGGTTCTCGCCGTCGGCCCTGATGCAAAAGGTGTCAAGGTCGGCGAGGTACGTCTGGTGCATCCCTGGATGGGGTGCGGGGAGTGCGTTGTCTGTCGGCGTGGCGAGGAAAACCTCTGCGTGAAACCGTGCAGCGTGGGCATCCATCGCGGCGGCGGATTCGCGACGCATCTGATTGTACCGCATCCACGCTACCTGTTCGACATTGGCGGCCTGTCGCCGGAACGCGCAGCACCTCTGGCCTGCTCGGGCGTTACCGCCTACGGGGCGTTGAAGAAGGTAACCGACACACTGGCCGATGAGCCGGTCGTGATGATCGGCGCCGGCGGTGTCGGCCTGATGGCGCTGGCCCTGCACAGGAAGATGGGTGGCAGGTCCGCCATCGTTGTCGACATCGATCCCGCAAAGCGCGAGGCCGCACTCAAGGCAGGTGCGACGCAGGTGATCGACGGCGGGGCAAGTGATGTGGCCGATCAGGTGCGTGCGGCGACGGGCGGCGGAGCCTGGGCTGTGATCGATTTCGTCGGCGCCGGTGCAACCGTCAAGCTCGGCGTCGAGACGGCAATCAAGGGCGGCAAGATCATCGTGGTGGGCCTTTATGGCGGCGACGTCGTGGTGCCCACCCCCTTCTTTCCAATGAAGGCGCTGACCATCCAGGGCAGCTATGTCGGCAGTCTCAACGAGATCGCGGAACTGCTGGACCTTGTGAATCGCAAGGGTGCCCCGGACGTACCCGTTGCCACGCGGCCATTGGACCAGGTCAATGCCGCGCTCAACGATTTGCGCGCCGGCAAGATCATCGGGCGCGTGGTCGTGACGCCCTAGGAGCTGTTGTGGGCTGTTTACTTGAGGCGTTCCGGCTTCAATCGCATTTTTGCGGCGAGACCGGCTCACCCCTTACCCGCAGCCTGCTCGCGTGCGGGCAGGACACCATTGTGGCGGGCGGGGTCGTCGCACAGCTGGCCGATGCATGTCGAGGCGCGCCGCGTACCGCTGCGGTTTCCCTTTGCTTTGCCGGAGCGTTACCTGCCGCACATGACGCAGTGGGAGAAGGGCCAGCGCAGTGAAGCCACGCTGGCCGATGTCGATCCGAACATACGAACGCTGACCTTGCCAGCCTGGCCTATTCGGCCGCCTTAAGCGACTGCGTTTCCGGCGTCCATTTGAGGCGCGGGCTACGGGCGGCGCGCGTCTCGTCGAGGCGGCGGGCAGGGGCAAGGTGCGGCGCTGACTTAAGCGAGGGATCCTTTTGCACTGCGCGGCGGGCGATGGATGCAAGCGCGTCACAGAAGCGATCGAGTTCGGCCTTTGATTCCGTCTCGGTCGGTTCGATCAGCATGGCGCCGTGGACGACGAGCGGGAAATACATCGTCATCGGGTGATAGCCCTCGTCGATGAGGCCCTTGGCGATGTCGATCGTCTCGACACCCGTGTCCTGCAGGAACCCGTCCGAGAACAGCGCCTCGTGCATGCAGTAGCCTTCGAACGCCGGCGACATAAGCGGCTTGAGGCGCGCGAGTATGTAGTTGGCGTTCAGCACGGCATCCTCCGCCACCTGGCGCAGGCCATCAGCGCCGTGGCTGAGAATGTAGGCGAGCGCGCGCGTGAACATGCCCATCTGACCATGGAAGGCGCACATGCGCCCGAACGAGTCCGGCGCTTCCGAGTGGTGCTCAACGAACCGTAGGCCTTCAGCGGTCTTCACGATGAACGGCACGGGCGCATACGGCGCGAGGGCCTCCGAGAGAACTGTCGGACCAGATCCCGGCCCGCCGCCGCCATGGGGCGTGGAGAATGTCTTGTGCAGGTTGATATGCATCGCGTCGACG
Organism: Hyphomonadaceae bacterium; assembly: GCA_049318285.1. Taxonomy (GTDB): domain Bacteria; phylum Pseudomonadota; class Alphaproteobacteria; order Caulobacterales; family Hyphomonadaceae; genus UBA7672. The sequence goes on along the minus strand of JBMOGP010000149.1, from coordinate 815 downwards.
CCAAGATCGCCGGGGCGAACCCGACCGACGATGGCGTTGAAGTTTGCGCCGTCGCAATAGAAGTATCCACCTGCAGCGTGGATCAGGTCCGCGATCGTCTTGATATCCCGCTCGAACAGCCCGCACGTGTTCGGGTTGGTCAGCATGATGCCGGCAATGTCAGCTGAGTCGACCAGCTTGGACTTCAGGTCTTCAAGATCGACGCGGCCATCGGGCGCGGCGTTGATTTCGTCGATGATGAAACCGCATTGGACGGCTGTGGCGGGGTTTGTCCCGTGTGCCGAGACAGGCACCAGTACGCGCTTGCGTATCTCGCCTTCGCCACGCGCGATCAGAGCGGCGCGGATGGCCAGCATGCCGGCGAGCTCGCCGTGGGCGCCCGCCTTCGGGCTCATCGCGACAGCTGGCATGTTGGTAAGCTTGCAGAGCCAGTCGGCCAGCTCCTCGATCACTTCAAGTGCGCCCTGCACGGTGGCTTGCGGCTGCATTGGGTGAACGTCGGCGAACCCAGGCAGGCGCGCCATCTTCTCGTTGAGGCGCGGATTGTGCTTCATCGTGCACGAGCCGAGCGGGAAGAGGCCAAGGTCGATGGCATAGTTGCGTTGTGACAGGCGCACATAGTGGCGCACAGCTTCCGGCTCGGTCAGACCGGGCAGACCCGTGGGCATACGCCGCGTTACGTCGCCGAGGCGCGACTTTGCGCCTTTCGGCTTGGCCAGATCAACGCCCGTCTTGTCGGCAGAGCCGATCTCGAAGATCAGGCCCTCAGCCTGCAGCAGGCCCCTCGAGCCGGACACAGTGTGTGCCGCGTGGTC
>JBMOGP010000148.1:0-6298 GCA_049318285.1 Hyphomonadaceae bacterium | reverse complement strand
GATGCGGATCGGCGCCGAGCTGAGCGAATCCGCTGGCGCAGACATCATCGACATCAACATGGGCTGTCCGGCGAAAAAGGTCACGGGTGGGCAGTCTGGCTGCGCACTGATGCGGGAGCCAGGGCTGGCACGGCGGTTGATTGCCGGGACAGTGGCGGGCACCAGGCGTCCGGTCACGGTGAAGATGCGGCTGGGGTGGGACGACGCCTGTCTAAATGCGCCTGAGATCGCGCGCATCGCAGAGGGCGAGGGCGCGCAGATGGTGACGGTTCACGGCCGGACACGCCAGCAGTTCTATGAGGGACGTGCGAACTGGGCGCGGATCGCGGCAGTCGTGGAGAGCATTCGTCTGCCGGTGATCGCCAATGGGGACGTTGTGGATGCTCGTTCGGGCGCCGAGGCGCTGAAGCAGTCGGGCGCCGCCGGCGTGATGATCGGGCGCGGCGCGACGGGGCGGCCGTGGCGGCTCGCCGAGATTTCGCATGCGCTGTTCGGCACACCGTATGTGGCGCCGACGCCGGAGCAGAAGCTCGCGTCGATGCAGTCGCAGATCGAGGCCTCAGTTGCACTTTATGGCGAGCGGCTGGGCATTCGCGTGGTTCGCAAGCATGTCGCGGCGTTTGTCGATGCATGGTGCGAGGATCATGGCCTGCCGCCGATGGCGGAGCAGCGCGTGGCGCTGTGCCGGCTGGATGATCGGGCGGCATTGCAGGATGGTCTGGCGCAGGCCTTGTCCTGCATGAGGGAAGCGGCATGACAGTGACGCAGGATGGCTCGGCGCTGGCGCTACGGGTGCTCGATGCGATGCCGTTCGCCGTCATCGGGCTGACGCGCCTCGAGACGGTTAGCTTCGTCAATCCGGCAGCGGAGACGTTGCTTCAGCGCTCTTCGGCGCTGGTACGCGGGCGACCGCTAACGGAGCTGCTGCCGGAAGACTCGCCCCTGATGGATTTCATCACCCGGGTGCGGCGTGAGGGCGGGGTGATGTCGGCGCGGTCGATCCGCATCGGCAGCTCGCACATTGCGCCGGTGGACATGGATGTGACGGCTTCGCCGGACGGAGAGGATGGCGGGCTGGTTCTCGCTCTGATGCCGATACGGCAGGTGCAGGACGAATCGAAGAACGCCGAAGTGAATGCGTTTGCGCAGATCGCGCGGATGCTGGGTCATGAGGTGAAGAACCCGCTCGCTGGGATTGTCGGCGCTGCGCAGCTGCTGGCGCGGCAGGCGCGGGATGACCAGCAGGCGCTCCTGACGCTGATCCGCGATGAGGGTGGGCGCATCACGCGCATTGTTGACCGCTTCACCGCTTTCGAGACCTTCTTCTCGCCGCGGGCGCGCATCACCAATGTTCACATCGTGCTCGACAGCGTGATCGATCTCGCGAAGGCGAGCTTTGGCGCGAATACGCGGTTTGACCTGCAGTATGATCCGTCGCTGCCGGAGATAGAGGTTGATCCCGATCACCTGCACGAGGCGGCTCTGAACCTGGTCAAGAATGCAGTGGAGGCCGCGAACACCCCTTCGCGTCAGGCGCGGGTCGCGATTTCAACACGCTATCGCGCTGGCTTCCGGTTCGCGGGGCGCGATGGCCCGCGGGCCCGCGGGGCCCTGGAGATTTCAGTGACCGACAATGGGCCGGGCGTGCCTGAGCAGACCGTACCCCGTGTGTTCGAGCCGTTCTTTACAACCAAGGTAGGCGGCGCGGGCATCGGCCTCGCTGTCGTCGCAGAGATCATGCAAGCGCACGGTGGCTTTGTCGTTCTAGACAACAGTGTGAGCGGTGCCTCCCTGCGCCTTCTCTTTCCGATTGCGCGCCAAAAAGGAGCGGTCAAATGAGCGGTCCGACAATCCTGGTCGCGGATGATGATGCGAGCGTCAGGCTGGTCATCAGCCAGACGTTGGCGCAGGAAGGCTATCACGTCAGGGCGACGAACACGATGTCGGCGCTGTGGCGCTGGATCCAGGCGGGCGAGGGTGACCTCCTGATCACCGATGTCTACATGCCGGATGAATCGATCTTCGACTTGCTGCCGCAGATACGGCGGACGCGGCCCGAGCTGCCGATCATCGTGATCTCGGCGCAGTCAACGGTGCTGACGGCTGCGATGGCGTCGGACCATGGGGCATACGACTATCTGCCGAAGCCATTTGACATCGACAAGCTGGCGGAGACGGTAAGGCGGGCGCTACAGAAGAAGCCGACGCGAGGCCAAGAGCCTACGGGACGCCGTGCCGAGAAGGATGAGGCGCTGCCGCTTATCGGCCGCTCGAAGCCGATGCAGTCGGTCTATCGCGTAATTGCGCGGATCATGAACAATGATCTGACTGTGCTGATCGAAGGCGAGAGCGGGACGGGTAAGGACCTTGCGGCGCGCGCGATCCACCAGCTAGGCAAGCGCAAGTCCGGCCCGTTCGTCGCGGTGAGCCTGGCGGCGCTCCAACGTGACCAGGTCGAGGACGAGCTGTTCGGCGGCGGACGCGACAGCAATGGCAAGCGGCGTGGCAAGGTCAGCGAGGCGGATGGCGGAACGCTCTTCCTCGACGAAGTCGGCGATATGCCGCTTGAGGCGCAAACGCGGCTGGTGCGTTTTCTTCAGGATGGGCGCTTTGCCACGACGGGCGATGATCTCGATGTTCGGATCGTGGCGTCCACGAAGCACGATCTTCGCGTTCTGGTCGATCAGGGGCTGTTCCGGGAGGACCTCTACTACCGGCTTAACGTGGTCTCCCTGCAGTTGCCGCCGCTGCGTGATCGGAAGGAAGACATCCCGGATCTTGCGTCCGCCTTTCTGGTGCGGGCCAAGAGGGAAGGTTTGCCCGAAAAGCAGCTCGACAAGAGCGCGTACGACCTGCTGGTCGCGTATGACTGGCCGGGGAACGTGCGTGAGCTGGAGAACGTCATCCGCCGGCTGTCGGCGCTCAGCCCGGAGCCGGTGATTTCGGCGCGCGAAGTGGAGCGCGAGCTGCGGTCGAACACGCGCACAGTGGCTGGGGAGCGGGAATTCGAGCAGGAGATCGAAGCACTGCTGTCGCGCCATTTCATCTCGGCGCTGTCGGCCGACCCGGATAAACATCCCGATGGCGGGCAGATCTACCAGACCGTGATCGAGCAGGTGGAACGTCCGCTGATCAAGCTGGCGCTGGCGGCGACCAACGGCAACAAGGTCCGGGCGGCGGCGCTGCTTGGGCTGAACCGCAATACGCTGCGTTCCAAAATCAACGGATTGGGTGTCGCCGAGGGCGATTGAGTTCGTGCTTGACGCGAGCTCATGAGCATAATGCATCTCGGCGGGCCGAATCCTGTTGCTCCCGCGCATCAGTGTGTGCTTTGTTGGTCACACTGTGTTGCCCAGCCGCCGCACTCTTCAAGCCTGCGGCAGGCGCGCGGGGTGATTGAGCGCCCAGTTGAAGAGCTGTCCCCGGGAGTCATGGAGGGGCGGTCGGTCAGCTTGGCCTTTGGGTAGAGTTGATGACAGACACTGCGACCGCAGCGAAAGATGCGAGGGCCCGGCTCGGCCGGGCTGCCTCGAACATGTTCAAGCTATTGTTCGGCCTGTCGGTCATCATCGCCGCTGGCGCCACTTATCTTGCTGTAACAGACACCAGCCCTAACGCTGCCGCGCAGCCGGGGCTGTTCTGGTTGCTGATCGCAAACCTGGTGCTGATCGGGGGCGTCGCGACTGTTCTGGGCGTGCGCGTCTATTCGCTTGTGCGCGAGAACCGCGAGACTGATGGTGGGGCGCGGTTACGCCTGCGGATCATCTTCCTGTTCTCACTGACTGCAGCCATCCCCACGATTCTGGTTGCCGGTTTTCTGGCGGTGGCGATCAACAGGTCAGTCGATGGCTGGTTCAGCAGGCCGGTCACCAACATCGTGCAGGGCGGCAAGGATGCTGCGCGCGCGGCGCTGGATGACTTGCGCAGTGAAGTGCAGAAGGAGGCGCAAAGCATCCATTCCGACATCGCCGGGATCACGACGCAGATTTCGCTCAACGACATCGCCATCTACCTGCGGGATCGCAGCGCGATGCGGGGGCTCTTTAGCCGGGTGGAACTGGTCGATAACTCAGGCGCGCTCCTGTTCCAGGTGGCGGACCCGAACGAAGCGCCGGTGTCGACGGCACCGACCGAAGGCGACTGGGCAGCGGCACGGGCAGGCGAGATCAACGTCCGGGAGGATTCGGCCGGCGCGATACGTGGATTCTTCCAGGTACCTAACTTCAACGACGTGTTCGTTCACGTCGCGCGCTCGATCCCACCAAACTTGAGCGAACGCTTCCAGCAGGCGGATGCGTCGCTGAAAGCGTTCGAGGAGGCGCAGGCGCGCCGTCAGGCGCTGAGCACGGTGCTTGTGCTGAGCTATGTCGAGGCGGCCTCGCTGATGCTGCTGGGGACGGCGTGGCTGGGCATGGCGGCGGCGGCGCGGATCGCCATGCCCATTGGCGCACTGGCGGGAGCGGCGCGAGCCGTGCGCGATGGCGACCTTTCGGTGCGGCTGCTGCGGCCGCAGGTGCGAGACGAGATCGCCGATCTGGCTGATGCCTTCAACGAGATGACGGACAGGCTCGCGCGGCAGACGGGGGCGTTGGACCGAGGAAGAATTGATGCGGAAGCGCGCTCTGCCTTCATCGAGGCTGTATTGTCCGGCGTCGAGGCCGGCGTGATCAGGATTGATGGTAGCCTGCATGTGACGATCGCGAACGCGTCAGCGCAGGCGCTGCTCGGGTTCACCCACCGGCCGGGGAACGAGGTGCCGCTGGCGCGGGTGGCGCCGGAATTCGTGTCTGCGGCGCGGCGGGCAATCGAGACCGGGCAATCGGTGGACACGAGTTTCAAGCGGCCGTCTGACAACGGCACGCTGCATCTGCAGATGCGCGCCGCGCCCGAGGCAGAGGGTGCAGGCGCGGTCATTACATTCCATGACACGACGCGGCTTGTGATGGGCCAGCGGCAGGCCGCGTGGCGGGATGTGGCGCGGCGGATCGCCCATGAGATCCGTAACCCGCTGACGCCGATCCAGCTTTCCGCCGAGCGGCTTAAGCGGCGGTTTGCCAGCCAGATCACGACCGACCGCGATACCTTCGAACGCTGCACCGACACGATCACGCGGCAGGTGGCGGATATCGGGCGGATGGTCGAGGAGTTCTCCGGATTCGCGCGGATGCCGAAGCCGACATTCGGGAATTTCAGCCTTCTCGATATGGTGGAGTCGGTGGCGTTCGCACAGCGCATGTCGACGCCAGCCATCTCGGTGACGGTGACAGCGCAGCCGCATCCGGTCGAGGTGCTGGGCGACGAGCGCATGCTGGCGCAGGCGCTGACCAATGTCGTGAAGAATGCTGCAGAGGCCGTTGACCGTCAGATCCAGAGTGGCGGACTCAGCAAGGGCGCTGTCGCCATTGATGTGTTCACGGATGCAGACGAAGTACAGCTGACGATACGTGACAATGGTCCAGGGTTTCCGGTGGCCGATCGTGAGCGGTTGCTGGAGCCCTATGTCACCACGCGCAAGAATGGCGTCGGGCTCGGCCTCGCCATCGTGACGCGCATCATCGAAGATCATGGCGGACGCATCTGGCTCGGCGACAACGAGCTGGCCGCCAATGGCGCGCGCGTGGATATCCGCATGCCGATGCAGCCTAGTCCCGTAGAAGAAACCATGGCGTTTGCCGGCGAAGGAGTTGCGTAATGTCTGCCGAAATTCTCGTGGTCGACGACGAAGCCGATATCCGCGAACTCGTGGGTGGCATCCTGCAGGACGAGGGTTACATCGTCCGGACGGCGGGCAATTCCGCTGACACCCTGGCGGCCGTGCGTACGCGGGCGCCGCGCCTGGTCGTGCTGGATGTATGGCTGAAGGGGTCGGAGCTCGACGGGCTCGGCATTCTTTCCATCCTCAAGGAGATGGACCCGTTCCTGCCGGTCGTGGTGATCTCCGGCCATGGCACGGTCGAGACGGCTGTCGAGGCGATCCGGCGCGGGGCCTACGATTACCTCGAGAAGCCGTTCAAGTCCGAGAAGCTGATTGTCACGGTGCAGCGCGCGCTGGAGAATGCGGCACTGAAGCGGGAGAATTCGCGACTGATGGCGCGCTCAGCGTCGTCACACGAGTTGGTCGGCCGTTCGAGCGTCATGGCGCAGTTGGCGAACTCCGTGGACAAAGTGGCGGCGACCAACAGCCGGATCATGATTTCTGGGCCGCCGGGCTCGGGCAAGGATCTGGTAGCGCGCCTGATTCATGATCGGTCGCAACGCGCGAGCGGGCCGTTCGTGGTGATCAACACGGCGTCACTCG
>JBMOGP010000147.1:0-6351 GCA_049318285.1 Hyphomonadaceae bacterium | reverse complement strand
GGTCCGAGCGCGCCTGGTCCCGGCCGACATCGATGATCTGGTCGAAATGGCTGATGGCGATCAGGTAATAGGCGTAGGGCGCGCCGTCGCCGCCGGGGTGGAGTGAGGCGTATTCCTCGGCGCTCGAGATCGCTTTCTCATAGTCCCGGGCGCGATAGCGGGCGTAGGACGCCATCAGCATGGCCCGCTGCGCCCAGGGCGAATAAGGGTGCTGGCGCTGCACCTCGTCGAACTGGAGCGCGGCAATCACCCAGAGATTGCGGTCAAGACTGCGAAGGGCGTCGTTGTAGATCGTCTCCACCGGCTGCTCGATATAAGCGAGATCGGTCTGGCGGGAATTGGACCCCGCACAAGCCGCTGCAGCCAGCGCGACGCCGGCGGCCAGACAGACCTTCAAAGCATTGGTGGAACGCATGCAAACCTCATTCGCCCGGCAACGAACCACCTTCTAGACCAATGCCGCTTGGGCGTCCAAGCCCAATGGCTGCGGCCCCGTGGCCCGGGAAACGGGCCCCGGAACTCAGGAACTGGCGCTGGATGTGGCCTTTTCCATGGCCATGCGTCGCTCTGCCTCCCGTACCCGGCGCCGGCCCGTCCAGCAGAAAAGGAAGATCAGGACCGCCAGCGACAGCTCAGGTCCAGGTAAAGGACGACGTGTCGGCGAAGACGGCGCGCAGCAGCTGATTGTTGAGCGCATGCCCAGGCTGCTCGGCCTCGTACAACCCCTCGAGTGTCCCGCCAGCCAGAAACAGATCGCCAATGACGTCCAGCAATTTGTGACGGACGAACTCGTCCTGGGCCTGGAGGCCACCTGGATTGATCACCACGTCATTGTCGATCACGACCGTGTTGTCGATCGACGCGCCGAGCCCCTTGCCCATGGCGTACAGCTGCTCAGCCTGATGCGCAAAACCGAAGGTGCGCGCCCACGCAATCTCGCGCGCAAAGGCGCCGGGCGCCATCGTGAAGCTGATCGCCTGCCGCCCGATGGCCTTCGTGGGGAAGTCGATGGCGATCCGCATCGTGAAGTCCGCACCCGGCGACAGGCGCGCAAACTTGACCCCCTGCCTGACTTCGACCGGCTTCAGCATCTTCAGCACGCGCTTCGGCCTTGCCTGATGCGCGAGGCCGGCGCGCTCCAGCAGCGCAACGAAGGGCCTGGATGAGCCATCGAGGATCGGCAGCTCGGGGCCATCGAGCTCGGCGCGCACATTGTCGACGCCGAGGCCTGCGCAGGCGGCCAGGAAATGCTCGACCGTCGCAACCGAGACGCCAGCATCATTCGTCATGTTGGTGCCCAGTTCGGTCGTCGTCACGCGCATTGCCAGGGCTGGAATATCGGCGTCGCGGTCGGCAATATCGGCGCGCACGAACACCACGCCCGTTCCCTCACCCGCGGGGCGGATGGTCAACCTCGCCGGCTTGCCGGAATGGACGCCGACGCCCGAGACGGAGGCTGTGCCTGCAATCGTGGTCTGTCGCTTCATGGACCGTCAGCTAAGCCCCGCGCGCGCGCGAGGCAAGACAAGCGATATTGCCGGATATTGCGCTGACGCAGCCCGCGCCGCCTGCTAGTGCGGCGCGATGGAATTGCCCGCCCAGCTCAGACAGGCCGTGGACAGCGCACTCGCAGGCGCATCCGTGAGCGACCTTGCCGCCGCCGCCAAGGCGTTATCCCGGCGCTATCGCGACGAGATACGGGACGGCCGGCTCCACATTTCCGACGCCCGCCTCGCCCTCGCCTATGTCGCAACCCGCATGCCGGCCACCTACGCCGCCATTCACCTCGCACTTTCAGCAATGGCCGCGCAGCAGCCGGACTTTGCGCCACGCTCCTTGCTCGACGTCGGCGCGGGACCGGGCACGGTGATGTGGGCGGCGGCAGACCTCTGGACGGGCATCGAAGCTGCGACACTGGTCGAGACCAGCCCGGCCATCCGAGCGCTCGGCGAGACGCTGGCGGCCAGCAGCGCCATTGCCCGCATCAGCTGGCGCGCCTCCGACCTGCGCGCAGACCTGCCCGGGACCCAGCACGACCTCGTGACGCTTGCCTACGTGCTCGACGAACTCGCGCCGAAGGATCGCGGCGCACTGGTTGATCGTCTCTGGTCGCTGTCGCGCCATGCGCTGCTGATCGTCGAGCCCGGCACGACCGCTGGCTGGCGACGTATTCTCGAAGCGCGCGCCCAGCTGATCGCCGGAGGCGCGCATATCCTCGCCCCCTGCCCGCACGCGCTGGCCTGTCCGGTCACAGAGCCCGACTGGTGCCACTTTGCAGCGCGTGTTGCTCGCTCGCGCATTCACCGGCTGGCGAAGGAAGCCGAAGTCCCCTGGGAAGACGAGAAGTTCATCTACCTCGCGGCGTCCCGCACGCCCGCCGCACACCATGCCGCCCGCGTGCTCGACCGCCCCGCAAGCGCAAGCGGCCGCGTTGAGCTGAAACTCTGTCAGCCCGATGGGATGGCGACACACCGGCTGGTCACCCGCCGCGAAGGCGATGTGTTCAAGCGCGCACGACGCGTCGACTGGGGCGACACGTTCGAGGGGTCATAGACGGCCCGGTAAGCGCGCTACGTGTTGCCCGAGCGGCGCAGGAAAGCCGGGATCTCGAGCTCGTCGTCGAAGCCCTCGTCGACGGAGGCAGCGCGCGCGACAGGCTGCTCCTCAGCCGGGCGCTTGCTCCAGCCGAACAGCGCGGCGAAAGAGCGATCCTTCGGCGCTTCGGCCTGCGGCTGAGCCGGCGCTTCGGCGTATGGCGCGGGCGCGAAGATGTCGGAATCGTCCTCGTCGTACATCGCAGGCTCGTACATCGCAGGCTCGGGCATCGCAGGCTCAGGCATCGCAGGCTCGGGCATCGGCTCGGGCGCCGGGCGCGCGCGGATCACCGGCGCGTGCGGACGCAGCTCAGACGGCGGCACGGCGGGCTGCGCGCCCGGCGGGAAGATCATGGTCTTCTGCGGCGGCGGCGTCATGCCGTGAGGCTCGGTGAGCGCCGGCTGGGGCTGTGCAACAATGCCCAGTTCCTGCGCCGGCGACGGCGAATTCATGATGGCCGTATTGAGCCCTGCCTGAAGTTCGCGAACCGGCACAGATGAACGCGCGAGACCCTGCTGGAGACCCGCGGCAACGACGGACACGCGGATCCTGCCGTTCATGTTCTCGTCGAAGGTCGATCCGAGAATGATGTTCGCGTCGGCATCGACTTCGCGGCGCACTTCGTTGGCGGCCTCGTCGACCTCGTACAGCGTCATGTCATAGCCGCCGGTGATGTTGATCAGGACGCCCTTGGCGCCCTTCATCGACACATCGTCGAGCAGCGGGTTGGCAATCGCGGCCTGGGCTGCCTTCAGCGCGCGGTTCTCACCCTCGCCTTCGCCCTCACCCATCATGGCCGATCCCATGCCGGACATCACGGTCCGCACGTCGGCGAAATCGAGATTGATCAGGCCCGGCATGACCATAAGGTCGGTGATGCCGCGCACACCTGAATAGAGAACCTTGTCGGCCATCGAGAAGGCGTCGGCGAAGGTCGTCTTGTCGTTGGCGATGCGGAACAGGTTCTGGTTCGGGATGATCAGCAGCGTGTCGACTTCAGCGCGCAGGTCGACAATGCCTTTCTCGGCGACAACCATGCGGCGCTTGCCCTCGAAGTCGAACGGCTTGGTGACAACGCCGACGGTGAGGACCTTCTGCTCCTTCGCAATGCGCGCGATGATCGGGGCAGCCCCCGTGCCAGTGCCCCCGCCCATGCCTGCCGCGATGAAGCACATGTGCGCGCCGTTCAGGATCTTCTTGATCTCGTCAGCAGATTCCTTGGCCGATTCGGCGCCGACATCCGGATTGGCGCCTGCCCCGAGGCCGGAGGTCTTGCCGACGCCGAGCTGGATCTGGACCGGCGCCTTTGACCGCGTCAGGGCCTGCGCATCAGTGTTCGCGACCATGAATTCGACGCCCTGGAGGCCCGCGTCGATCATGTTGTTGACGGCGTTGCCGCCCGCGCCGCCGACGCCGATCACGACTATCCGGGGAGTCAGTTCAACGGCCATTGCCATCCTCGATCCGCACGTCTCCCGACGGCGCCCCGCACGGCGCCCGGGAAGGTAACGCAATGAAGATCACGGCTTTTGGCTAAGCCCGTCTTAAGAGCCGGAACCTTTCAGAAATTTTTCTGAACCCATCCGAAGACTTGCCGGGCCAGGCTCCCGCCATGATCCGATGCGGCCCGGTCGGTGCTTGTGCGCAACGGGTCCGGCCCACCCATCAGGTCCCAGCGTAACAGGCCTGCCGCGGCGGCGAAAGCAGGTGAGCTGTAAGTCTCGCCCAGACCCTTCACATTGGCAGGCTTGGCGAGACGCACCGGAGCACGGAAAACATCCTCCGCAAGCTCTTTCAGGCAGCCCAGCTGAGACGATCCACCGGTAAGAACGATGCGTCTTGGCAGCGGACGTCCCGACGCAGACGCCTTGGACAAGCGTCCATCCATCAGTTCGAGGATTTCCTCGATGCGCGGCCGCAGGATCTGCGCGACATCCGCCCGGCTGCACTGGTGCGCCTCGAGCCGGCCGTCAGGCCCAAGCCGCGGCGCCTCGATCATGTCGAGCGCGCCGGATTCAGCCAGACCAACCGCCCCGTGCTGGATCTTCATCCGCTCGGCGGCAGCGAAGGTGGTGCCCAGGCCCTGGGCAAGGTCAGACGTCGCCTTGGACCCACCCATCGGCAGCGTCTCGACGTGCAGCAGGCCGCCCTCCCAGAAGGCTGCCGCTGAGGTAACCCCGGCCCCGAAATCAATGACCATGGCCCCCTGCTCGGCCTCGTCCTCGACCAGGCAGGCAAGGCCGGCGGCATAGGGCGCGGCGAGAATCGCCGACACCTCAAGGTGCGAGCGCGAGACGCACTGGACGATGTTGCGAAGGCCAGCCGTTGGCGCCGAAACCACGAGAAAACTGGCGGTCAGGTTTTCCGCAAACATCCCGCGCGGATCCCTGATGCCGGCGGTCCCATCCACGATGAAGCCGAGCGGCGCAGAATGAAGCACTTCCCGCCCCTGCGGCTGGAAGCTTTCAAGCGCAGCAACGCGCACGTCGCGCATGTGGTTGGCCGTCACCTCGCGCCCGCCCATGGGCAGCTTGGCACGCACGATGTCCGAGCGCAGGTCGGGACCCGACACGCCCAGAACCACCTCGGTAATGCGCAGGTCTGCCGCGCGCTCGGCCTGCTCCACCGCCAGCCGGATCGACCGTTCCAGCCCGTCGAGGTCGATCACGGCACCAGACCGGACACCCTTGGTCGCCTGCGTTCCCGCGCCGGCCACGCGCGGCTCGCCATTCGTGGCGTCGGCGCGGCGCGCGATCATGCAGGTGATCTTTGACGAGCCAATATCCAGCGCCGCCATCACGGCGCCGCGGCCGTGAGTGCGATCACGCACGTGACTGCGCTGGGCGAGCGACGACATGACTGTCACGTATCTCCCGAGGGCGGAGCGAGAGCCGCGCCCGGGATCGGGCGAAGGGCGATATATTTGGGATGGCGCGCATCGATATGCGTCGCCGGCAGGTCCAGCACGCGCGTCTGCGCCTGCATCAGGTTCAGGGCGTCGAGCTGTTCGGAGAGACGCGCATCGACGGGCATGGCCACCACATCGGTGCGACCCGTGAACTTGAGGTCCCAGCGCCGTCCGTTGACACGATAGGCAATCTCCATCCGCTCAGCGAGATCGGGATAGCGCCCGATCGCCGCAACGAGCGCCGCGGCGGCCTGCGAGGCGTCCTTGCCGACCACGCGCGGCAGGCGGGCATACCTGGACAGGTCAGCTTCCGCGAAAGCCCGACCGCTCTGGTCAACGACCCGCCAGGCGCTTCCCTCGCCATCTTCCTGCGACAGTGCGATCGGCTTGCGCTGTTCGAGTTCGATGCGGATGCGATCGGGCCACTGGCGCTGGACGCTCACCGCGCCGACGTCGAGCTCCTCGATCCGGTCGCGGATGCCATACGGATCAGCAGACAGGATGTTCGCGCCCTCGCGCACATCGGCCGCTTCCAGCACTTTGGCCGTCAGCTGCCCGTCGATTGGCGTACAGACGCGGGAGGGCTCGCCATCCGGCCGCTGGCACACCTTGACGTCCCGCACCGCGATACCTGCCCAGCCTGCGATCACACTGAACCCATTGTTCATGCGATTGCCGAACGCGCCAAGGGTTCCACCCATCCAGGCCGCGATCGTCAGCATCACCGCGCCGCAGATGATCGTGCCCAGCGCATACGTCGCGATCCGGTCGCGGAACCACGCCACGGAATAGGGAATGTCGCGCGCCCGGCGCGCGGGCGCCGGCGGCGCGCGCCGGCGCGGCGGGGT
>JBMOGP010000146.1:0-6404 GCA_049318285.1 Hyphomonadaceae bacterium | reverse complement strand
TGGACGCACCACGCAGGATGAGCGGCTGAGATGGGCCGATCGAGACAGCGCTGTAGGCGCCTGGCGCCTTCTGGAGCGCGCGGTTGAGCCAGCCATCAGCGCCGACCTTTGTGATCGCGCCACATTCGAGAAGGTCCTGCGCCTCGAAGTGCGAGCGCTCGCGATAGGGTCCCGCGAGCGCGGGCACGAAGGCGGCTTCCTTCGCGACATACATCGCCGCCAGTGTCGGCAGAGCCGCGTGCAGCGCAAAGCCGTCCGACAGGGATATGGCCCTCGCATCAATGAGGGAAGCGCGGTGGGAGCGGATATCGGGGTCGTCAATCTTTGGCAGGGCGGCGAGGCCATCCATGGCGCCGCGCAGGATGATGACGACCAGTTTTCTGCCCTGGGACGTACCCGTATTTGCGAACGCGCCCGGCGCCACGCTGACAAGGGTTGCGGCGCAGCCGGCGAGGAGGAGGTGGCGGCGATTGAGAGCGGTCATGACTACCTCCGCTGGAATTCTGGAGACATGAGAGCGATGGTGAAGCCCTGTTCTGCGCTTTCGGCGCGGGCAACCGCCTGCCGTGTCTTTTCGCCTGCAATCTTCCCGAGAGCCCGGTCAAGAAACGCGCTCGGCGTCTCGCCACGCGCCATGCGGCGCGAGACGGCGTTGGCCCATTCAAGTCGCTTCTTGATGGCGTCAGACCCCGCCCATGAGGTCGTGTCGTCTGGCCAGCCTGCCGGAGAGGGCGCCGCAAAGGGTTGCTGGGCGAGCGACGTATAGACGGCGCGCTGGGCCCCTCCGAAGGTTGCAGTCGTCCCGGCGGCGCGGGCTGCGGAGACGAGGAGTTCCTCGGGCGATTTGAACTTCTGAGGCGCCTCGCTCCACGCCTCGTCGAGGTCGACCACCGCACGCGCGAGCTGGGAGAGGTCGCCGCCGGTCTTCGTGAAGCTCGCTTCGAGTTTTGCAACGGCGGAGGCTGGCGGCGTGTCGCTGACGAAGTGGCGGGCGAGCCTGGTTGCGATGTGTCTTGCAGTCGCGGGATGAGCTGCAAGATCATCCAGAACTGCAGCGGCCTGATCGCGCGCGGAGACATCGTATGTCTTGCGCAGCACAGTGCGAGGGCCAGGTTCGTGGAGGGTTTCGACAAAGACGGCCTCGCCATACCTGTCGGCGAGCGCAGCTGCAGCCTGTTGCCTTGCGCGCTGGCCGCGACCGCCCTGCCCCTGCATGCCAAGACCGGCGAGGCGCGCCGTCTGCGGACCAGCGACAGTCCAGCCCGTAAGCGCTTTGGCGAACTCGATGATGTCGGCCTGTGTGTATCCGGAGCCGACGCCAATCGTGTGGAGCTCGAGAATCTCACGGGCGAGGTTCTCATTCAGCCCGGCATCGCGCCGTCCGGCAGCTTTTGTCGAGGGCCCTATTGAGCGGGCTGCATCGAGATAGACCAGCATGCCAGGATGGAAGGTGGCCGCGGCAAGGAGGGTGGAGAACCTGCCGAACACGTTTGTGCGGATTGCCTCGCGTTCGAACGGGCCGACCAGCCCAATCACCTGCGCATTGCGGGCAGCAACAGTGAAATGGTTGGCCCAGAAGCGATGCCAGCGCTCGGCGAAGGAATTCGGCGTCGTCGCAGCGTGACGGCCGCGCGCTTCGATTTCCCGCAGCAGTCCGTCGCGCGTTTCACGCTGGACCTGCTTCTGGATCATCTGTTGCGCCTCGGACCGCACGCCGTTGGCGTCCTGCCCTGGCGCGCCGTTCATGCCGTAGGCGCCCTGTCGTGCTTCCAATACGTCCCTGGCGGAGAGAAGATCGCCTTCCGGCATCATGGCGGCGGCAGGCGTGACCTGCGCCTTGAGCCAGCCGCGAGGGTCCGACGCCGCGGCGCGTATCTCGCCTGGGCCCGCGCCCATGCCGAAGCGGGTGGCGGCGATAGCAGCCTGCAATTCGGTCATCGGGACCGCTCCCTGAGCTAACTGTGAACCATTAGCGCACGCGATATGCAAAAGTATGTCGGGCGAGGCCTGGCTTGTATCAAGACGTCGCCATGAACTCCCGGTGAACGCTGGCGCGGTTCGTCATTCGGCAGACAAGACTTGCCCGACCAATACATCAGGCATGGCCCAAAAAATCCTGGGGCAGGTCCCCAGGACGTTCTGATCTGTCTTCGGTCTCAGGCCTCTGGGCCTTTGGGCCTTTGGACCTCTGGGCCTTGCCCTTAGTTTGCCAGGGCCGTGTCGATCACGGCAATCGCATCGTCGATCGCCGCCACCGCGCCGGGCACCTTCGATTTCAGGTCCATGAGCTCAGCCCTGATCCTGGCGGCCGAACTCGTATTGCCGAGCCTTGCCTCGACCCAGCCAAGCCGTCCCGAGGCTTCGACCAGGTTAGGCTGTAGCCGGAGCGCCGCCTGAAGGGAGCCCTTGGCGCCGAGATAATCGCCGGAGGCTGCCTGCGCCTGCCCCTTCATCAAGGCAGCTTCATAATCATCGGGCTTGGCGGCCAGCACGTCGTTGAACGCGACGATCGCTTCCGACCAGTTGCGCGCAGCGATATAGTCGATGCCCTGATTGTAGCGTGCGGCCGCGCTGATCTTGGCGACAGCGGCGACGCCATCAATCAGCGCGATCCCGCTGTCGATAGCTGAAGCATCAGGACACGCAGCCTTGCACCTGTCCTTGAGGCTGAGGAGCTTCTGCCGCTGCTTTGCAGCCTCATCAGCATTGCCAAGCCGCGCCTGGACCCAGCCAAGCCGGCCAATTGCATCGGCCAGGTCCGGCTTCTCGGACACCGCGCGGACCAGGTGACGCTGCGCTTCCCTCAGATCTCCAAGACCGATCTGGGCAACCCCCATCATGAGATTTGACGCAGGATCCTGCTCACGCCTCGCCAGCACATCGCGCAGCAACGGAACGGCGCGCACATAGTCCTTGCTCTGAATGTATTCGACTGCCTGCTTGTAAAGCGCCGTCGGATCAATGGTGTCAGTCGTCGGCAGCTGGGTGCTACCGCCGCCGGTATACTGAGCATGGGCCGGGGCAGTCAGGCCGGACGATGCGCTGGCGACCAACAGGGCGAATATTGCAGTCTTCATGGCGGACCCCTCTTCGCTTATCTTCGTGCAACGATAGTCCCGTCTGCATTCATTTGAAATGGCCTCGGCCTCGCCCGCCCCTGCCATCAAAGCGTCAGGCGGCATCCGGCTCAGAACGGGACGACGATTGTCCGCCGGCCTCACCTGGCACGCGTGCGTCCCCTCAGGCAGGCAAACGCCGGTCCGAAGACCGGCGCAGCCCGATTGAAACGGAAGATCGTCCGCTGGACGACCCTAGAAGTGAACCTGAAGCTCGACGCCCCAGGTTCGCGGCAAGGTGCGCGTGAAGTTCTGATAATAGTACCCGACCACGTTGTCAGGGCCCACCGGGAGCGTCGGGTTGTAGCACACGGTCGAAGCCGTGGTGCATTGGGCCGTTGGCAACGTGTTCGTGCGCGGGTTCGACCGGAAGGAGTTGCCCACGGAGTCAAAGCCGGCCTGGTCGAACACGTTCCGCACGAAACCAATCACGGTGAACATGCCGTCGGCATCGTTCCAGATCAGACGTGCGTCTGTCTGGTCGAAGGCCGGGGTGATGTCGCCCGGATTGTTGAACACGCCGGAAGTGAACTTGTCGCGCCAGTAATAGCTGACCGACGGGAGCAGCGTTGAGCCATCCTCGAAATTGAACGCGTAGGAAGCGTTGAAAGCGATCTTGTTCTCAGGCGACTGCGGCAGCACCCGGCCCTTGAGCGACTGAATCGGATTGATATAGGTCGGATCCGTGACCGGAACGGTCGTCGGAATGTCACCGTTCAGATAAAGGCCGCTCTCGGTGACTTCCGGCTTGAGATAGGCATAGGTGAAGCGGAGTGTCAGGTCATCCACCGGACGCCATGTCGACTCAAGCTCGAAGCCTGTGGTCTGAACCTCCGGAATGTTGCGCAGCGCGCTGATCCGTGTCTCGCCCGCCTCGCCGATGTTCAGGATTTCAGTCAGCGGGACCTGGATGTCGGTGTACTCGTACAGGAACAGCGACATGTTGGCGGTGAGGTCCCATTCCGGAACCTCCTGCTTCCAGCCCAGCTCGTAGGAGTTGACATATTCCGGATCGGTGAGCGGTAGCGGCGTCAGGTTCGTCGCGTTGAAGGCGCCCGTCTTGTAGCCGCGGCTATACTTTCCATAGACGAGCGTTTCTCTCGAGGGAGACCATTCCAGCCCTGCGGTGCCGGTCCACGCCTTCCACTCATAGCCCAGCTCGCGCGAGGAGACGCCAGTCACAGGATTGAATCTGACGCCCGAGGGGTTGGCGACCGTCGCCGAGGTGACGCCCGCCTGCGGCGTTGGATCCTCGATGGTGTCAGTCAGACTTGGTGTCGCAAGGTTCGGGATCAGGCGTTTGCCGTTCCAGGAATTCTGCGTGATATTGGCAAAGGGCACGCCGCAGATCAGCAGGCAGTTCAGCTCCGCTTCCTCGTACATGTCCTTGTTGTCAAGCGAGTAGCGGATACCAAGCGTCGCCTTGAACTGGTCCGTGATTTCCCAGTCGAGCTGACCGAATGCGCCGTAGGCGTTGTTGACGCCACGATTGTCCGTATAGGTCAGGAGCCGGTCGGCGTTTGCGATGTCCGCGCCAGTGACGGTGAAGGGCGAAAAGGAGCTGACAGGGGTGGCGGCCGCCGCCAGCGGCTCGTTTTTCAGGAATGTACGGATCGGCTGCCGGAAGTTTTCCTGATAGGCATAAAGGCCGGCGATCCACTGCAGCGGGCCTTCATGTGTCGAGATGAAGTTGACCTCGTTGGAGAAGAACGCGCGGTTCTCGTTGTAGTCCAGCGTCTGATCCGGAAAGATCGTGCGCGTGGCCGTACCCGTGTTCGACGGCTGGCCGGCAGAGGTGGCCCGATAGGTGATCGACTTGACGGGCAAGCCGTCCTGATCGCCCGTCAGGTGATAGCGATAGAAGATGTAGCCGCCGACATATTTGATATCGAAGCCAGGCGCCTCGTAGATCATCTCCAGAGCAAAATCGTCGTAGTTATCCAGATCAGCGATCCGCGGATATGAATCGTTGAGATCCGTGTTGCCGTTCAGGATACGCGGATTGGTGTTGAGCGATCCCGACTGGGTATAGCTGAGGACGGAAAGGTTTGGCGTACAGCCAAGACCGGCCTCCAGGGCCGGTGAGCAATAAGCCCAACCCGGCTGTGGCAGAACACCGCCTGAGTTGAAGTTCCTGTTGTAAGGCGCATTCGATCCGCCACCGGTCCGGCCGCCCGGAGGGCCTGCCTGCGTGTAACGGCCTGAGGTGTACTTGGTCCACCAGCTGAAGTTCTCGCCGATATCGCCCTCGAACTGGATCTCGCCGTTCCAGTTGTCGATGTTGTAGCCTTCGGTGTCGCCCGTGCCGTGGTTGTAATAGACGCCCTCGTCACGCACTTCCTTGTAGGCAACCACGCGCCCACGCAGCCAGTCTTCGATAAGCGTACCCGACAGCGAAAAACCAACTTCCTTCTGGTCGAAATTGCCGAACCCGAGCTTGAACTCGCCTTCGAAATCGTCCGTCGGACGCTTCGATATGATGTTGATCGCACCGCCCACCGAGTTGCGGCCGTACAAGGTGCCCTGCGGCCCGCGCAGCACTTCAAGGCGATCGATGAAGAGGCCATCGCGGCCAGCGATCGAGGCGAAGGACTGATAGACGCCGTCCGTATAGTTGGCGACGCCTGGCTCAGCGCCAAAATTGTTTGTCACGCGGCCAACGCCGCGCAGTGTCACGCGCTCGTTGGCAGCTGTGTAGGACAGACCCGGGGTAAAGTTGGTGAGGTCGGTGATGGTGTTGATGCCGATTTCGTCACGCATTTCCGACGTGACCGCCGTTACGGCAACGGCGACGTCCTGAACTGACTCTTGACGCTTGTTTGCCGTGACGACGACGACATCGCGGGCCTCAGCCTCTGCAGCAGCTGGCTGAGCTGGCGCCGGGGCCTGAGGCGCTGCTGTCGCCGACGTATTCTGAGCAAAGGCCGGCAATGCCGCTCCGAGCGCGAGCAGACTGATTGCCGAAAAACGGCCAACACGTACCATCGGATTTTCACTCCCCTTAACGTTTCTGACTTTCAGGGCGCTGGTTTTCTTTTCGCGCCTTTGCATGCCCGGGGAGAAAGGCACGTCTCTTTCACTTCGTTCTGGCCAGAAAAATACGCAACGTCAATGCGGATTTTTGGACAACGGGCGAAGGGGGGATTGTGCAGCTCAATTCTGCATCGGGCGTTGCCGGTCAGCCACGTTGAGGCGCTGCCGGCCTTGCGATGCGGCTTCGGCGGTCACGGTCGACCCGCTGCAAGGATCGCAGCGATGCAGGCGCGCTGCGCCTGCCCCGGCACGCGC
>JBMOGP010000145.1:0-6405 GCA_049318285.1 Hyphomonadaceae bacterium | reverse complement strand
CGCCGCGGGCCAGGGCCTGGAGCCTCTGATCCCGTCCGGCAGGAAACGCCATCGGTTCACGCGTGAGGTCGAACGGCGCCTCATTGTCGGCGCCGGGGGCGTCGGTCTCGAGCAGTCCCTCGTGCGAGAACACCGAAGCGATGTTGGGCAGCCGTTCAGGCACGGGATCGTCGGACTGAGGCGCCGGCGGCACGATGTCTCCGCCCTCGGCCGCAAGCCTGAAGTCGAGCAGACGATGGGTGTAATCGAAGGTCGGCCCCAGCACCTGACCGCCTGGAATGTCCTTGAAGGCTGCTGAAACCCGGCGACGCACCGCCATGTCAGCCGTCTCGATGGGTGCTGAAAAACCGAAGCGGGGCAGCGTCGTGCGATACGCACGCAGGAGGAAGATCGCCTCAGGCAGATCGCCACGCGCCTGCTTGATGGCGAGCGCCGCCAGTTCCCGGTCATAGCACGACCCTTCCGACATGACGCGATCGACGGCGAGCGACATCTGCTGACCGATCTGGGCAACCGAAATCTCGGCGACGGCAGGATCCCCGCGACGCTCTTCCGCGAGCAGCGCATGCGCGTTGGAAATTGCGCGCTCGCCACCCTTTACAGCAACATAAGCCATGAGGTCAGGACTCCCCGCCAGCAGTTCGGGTGGTTCTCGGAATTGCCAGAATCTCGCTACCTGCGCAGAGCACGAGATCAACGCCGAACTGGAAGCGCGAGACCACATCAGCACGCTGGGACCAGAAGGCGGGGGGAAGTCCGTGCGGTGAAATGACCGCTTCGTTCTCGATGCCCGGGCCACGCAGGACAACCGCAGGTCCGCCTCTCAAGCCGACAATGTCGATGATCAGCGTGGTGGCGCGATCAGGATATTTGGCCTCGCCCTGGTTGAAGGCTGAAAGCTGGGGCATCGACCCGGGGTCGGCAACAAGCGCGAATGCCGCGGAGGACGGATCCGATGTGATCTGGCAGCCGCAATGAAAGCGCAGCCAGGCTTCAGCCTCCGTCGCCACGAGACCCGGATCAAGCCAGAGCGGCGTGTCGACATCAGCGAGCGTGAGCAGGACTGCCCCTGCTGCGGGGCTCAGTCCCTGCGGCGGCTGGGGCGCCGACAGGATGATCTGGGACAGGCCGGGGCGAGCCGTCGCTTCCATGATGCGACGGAAGATTCTCTGACTGTCGAGCGATGCGTCGGCAAGTCCAGGGCGCAGGCTGGCAAGATTTGGAGCTGCTGACATGCTCAGGATTTCCTGTCCCGCACCATCGTGAAGAATTCCACCCGCGTGGCGGCTGCCTTTCTGGACGCCGTTGCCCGGCGCTCCGCCGCGCTCGCGGCAAGCGGCTCGATCACCATCGACCGCGCCATGTCGCGCCACCGCCCCGATTGCAGCATTGCATCGACAATGGCCGCTATCTCCGCATGCCGCTTGTTGCGTCCAGCCACATAGCCAACGCCGACCTCGCCATCCTCAAGCCGGACAACGGCGCGGCTGACGGTCATCTCGCCGAGGTTGAACGGGGCGCCAGATCCACCGACCCGGCCGCGCGTCATCACCATGCCGGTTTCCGGCGGCCGCAGGAAAGCCGATGCGGGTCGATCGGGGAGCGATTCGAAGGCGGCCAGCACATCTTCGGGCCGCGCCTTGGCGAGCAGGCTGAGGTCGCGCTGACGGGTTGTTTGACCAGCAGTCTCAACAAGTTCAGGCAAATGACCACCCGCATGTCGAACGATTGAACAGCGTATTGTCTAACGCTCTAAATATGGCTTAGTTAAAATAAGTATTGCGGGCAACTGATCAGTTATGAAGGTTTTATGTAGTCAATAAAACTTGTCCAAAGTGAAGTATAGAGCAAGTATAAGTAGAAATGAGCATTTTGAAGACAGCAAGCTGGGCTGATATCGCAAATGAAATCGAGTCCAGCATTCGAAATCGTGCGCTCGCCCCCGGCGATCGACTTCCGACCGAATACGCGCTTGGCCGCCGATACATGGTCAATCGCCACACGGTACGGCGTGCGCTCTCACATCTGCAGGCGAAAGGTCTGGTTGAATCGACCCAGGGTCGCGGCAGCTTCGTGCGACGCCCAAGCCTGCAGTTTCACATCCGCAAGCGCACACGCTTCGGCGAGTTCGCGCGCCATGCAGAAGCGACGCACCGGCATGATACGCTGTCGCTTGATGTCCAGCCGGCGGAACCCGCGGTTGCGCGGGCGCTTGGAATACATCTTGGCGATCCCGTCGTGGTCCTGGAGCGGCTTGGCTATGTGAACGACCTGCCGGTTGGCATCGGGCTGCATCACTTCAGCCATGAGCGGCTGCCGCAGTTTCCCGATGTCTACCCAAAGTACGGCTCGATCACGAAAGCGCTGCTGGAGCTCGGCATACCTGATTATGTACGGGTGCAGACGCGCATCGTGTCGCGATTGCCAACGCCCCGCGAGAGCGAGCTGCTCGGCCTTCCTCGTCACGTGCCGCTGCTGATCACGCAATCGATGAATCACGACGGCCTCGATCGGCCGCTGGAATATGGCGATGCACGAATGGCCTCCGACAGGGTGGAGATTGTCATCGAGCCCGAGGCAAGCTGAGCGCAGCAGCAAATCAACGAACGCGATTGCCGGATGAGGCTGGGCCGGCAGCAACACAGGACGACAAGATGGAACTGGTGCTGAAGAATGCAAACCTTGTACTGGGCGATGAGGTCGTTCGCGGCGACATCGCGATGCGTGAGGGTGTCATCACAGCGATCGACCCGGCCTCGCGATCCAGAGATGCGATCGGCGAAGATCTTGACGGCGACTTCCTCGCCCCCGGAATTGTGGATCTGCATACCGACTGTCTGGAAAAGCACTTTTTTCCGAGACCGGGTATCGACTGGAATCCTGTCTCTGCCGCGATCACGCATGACGGCGCCTGCCTGTCGGTGGGCGTGACAACCGTCTTCGATTCGCTCTCGCTTGGGTCGTTCGGCCAATCCGAATCACGATCCACCGAGAACCTTGATCGCCTCGTCGCCGGACTCCTGTCGGCGCGCGATGCAGGCGCGCTGCGTGCAGACCATCGGATTCACTGGCGCTGCGAGCTGCCATCCGACGTGCTGCAGGACCATTTCAACCGGGCCCATCTGCACCCGATGACCGGCCTTGTCTCGCTGATGGACCATACGCCTGGACAACGCCAGTACATGAAACTCGATCGCTTTCTCGACCGGGTCTGGAGAAGGGAAGGCGTCTCCGAAGCCGACATCGCTGCGCGCATGAACGCCCAGTACGACCGGCAGGCGCGCAACGTCGCGCCAAACCGCGCTCATGTCGCCGAGGGCGCAAGAAGCATCGGCGTCCCCATCGCAGCCCACGACGACGAAACAGAAAGCCATGTTGAAGCCGCCGCCGCTGCGGGCGCGACCATCGCAGAGTTTCCCGTCACGCCGGAGGCTGCAAGGCGTTCGCGCGAACTCGGCATGACGGTCATCATGGGCGGTCCGAACCTGGTTCGCGGCGGGTCCTATTCCGGAAATCTTTCAGCGGCCGAGGCTGCGAGATCGGACATGCTCGATGGGCTCGCCTCCGACTACGTCCCACGAAGCCTCGTGGAATCTGCATTCATCCTTGCGCAGGAGCCTTTTGGCTGGGGTCTTCCCGCGGCGTTTGCGGCCGTGTCCGCAGCCCCTGCAAGGTCTGTGGGACTGGACGACCGCGGCGAAATTGCTGTCGGCAAGCGGGCCGATCTCATCCGGATACGGCTCGTTGGCGGGCTTCCCGTCGTGCGCGGGGTTTGGGTCACAGGTCAACGGGCCGCGTGAGCAGGGATGAGGATCGCAACCTTCAATACCTGGAAGAACGAGGGCGACTACCTGACCCGCATCGACGCGATCGGCGCAGCGCTCCCGCGTCTTGAACTGGACGTCATCGCCTTGCAGGAGTGCTTCTACGCTCCCGCAATCAACGCCGACACGGCGGCTTGCGTGGCGCGCGCCCTCGGCCTTCATGTTTCCCGGGCGCCGATGCGGGAAAAGGTGCGGACAATGGGTGGAGCCGAGGTGCTGTCCCGCGCCGATCTGGCGATCCTGACTCGCGAGGCGCCCCTCGATGTTGCGTTTGCCCCACTTTCGCCGGATCCGCGGGACGGCGAACGGCTGGTGTTGCGCGCTGATCTTGAACTCGGCAACCAGCGGATCCGGGTCGTCAATGTTCATCTGACCCATCTTCGCGACACTGCAGCGTCGGAAACACGCAGCATGCAGGCGCGCGAAACACTCTCATTCGCACGAAGTGACTGGAGAGACCCGATCATCATTGCTGGCGATCTGAATGCAGTTTCGTGGTCGCCAAGCCTGTCACCCTTGTTCGACGATCCTGACATGGACAGGTCGTGCCATGCTGCGCGTGAGCAAGCTGGCGCAAGCGGCGCTGGGCTTCTTGAGGGCGGTGCAATCGATCATGTCCTTGTTTTCGATCCCCTGCATCGCGTGACTTGCATGCGCCGCACAGTCGAACTCGGTGGCACCGGATTGAGCGATCACCCTGTCGTTGTTGTGGAACTGGATTGCAGATGAGCCAGACTGGCAATTTCGAGAGACGGCAGGCTGACTGGCGCACGATCCTGCTCACCTGCGCGCGCTTCTGGTTTGCGCGGCCGGGCAGGACCTGGGTCGTCGTCGGCCTGATCGCTGCGGTCGCACTGGCTGACGTCACGATTTCGCTCGCACTGGGCGGCGTGATCGGCGCCGTCGCCGCGCCGGCGGCCAGCAATGCCCTGCTTGCGATCGCCTGGCTCCTTGCGGGAGGGGCGGCGCTCGTTTGCCATGCCTTTCTGCGCCTCAGCTTCGACATCGTCTGGAACCGGGTCAGCATCAGTTCCATGAACGCCTTGCAGGCGGAGGCATTCTCGCGCGTGCAGCGATTCTCAAGCGCTTGGCATGGCGACACCTTCGCCGGCGCAACCGTTCACAGACTGTCACGCGCACGCTGGGCGATCGACGCAATCGGGGTCGTCATCTTCAGCCGGATGGCGACGCCGCTCCTGATGATCCTCGTCATCGGAACGCTTGTCTCGATCCGGCTTCCCATCGCAGGCGCCGTCTTCTTTCTGGTGTCGGCCGTCTATCTCTGGGTCAGCTTCGAGCTCGCCGCACGATGGGTGCGGCCGGCCAACGTTGTCTCGGCCAGGCTGGAAGCCGATCTCACAGGCGCCATTGCCGATGCGATCGCCAACAACTCCGCTGTGAAAGCGTTCGGCGCCGAGACGCGCGAAGAGAGCCGTCTCGCCGAGGCGGCTGAGCGCTGGAGCAGCAAGGCGACGGTCTCGATGGACCGGACCAGCCTCATGCAGACCGTCCAGCTCGGATTGTGGGCCGTCCTGCAGACCAGTGTGCTTGCGACCCTGGTGGTGTTTGCCGGAGATGGCGGGGTGACGCCCGCCGATCTTGGCTTTGCCATCGCCGCGATCCTTCAACTCGGTGGTCAATTGCGGGGGATCGGGGGGGACATCCGGATGCTTCAGCGCGCGTTTGGGGAATTCGGCGAAACCATGGATTTTCTGACCGCGCCATTTGATGTGTCCGATCCAGCGGCGCCGCAACCCATGCCGGTGGCGCGGGGCGATATCGTGTTTGAAGGGGTTACATTCCGCTATGGCCAGCGCACACCTCTGTTTGAGCAGTTGTCACTGCGGATCGAAGCTGGCGAGCACGTCGCGCTTGTCGGCGCCACAGGCTCCGGCAAATCCACATTCGTGAAGCTGTTGCAGCGACTTTACGATATCGAGTCCGGCGAGATCCGGATCGACGGCGTCAACATCGCCAACGTCGAGCAGGCGAGCCTGAGGCGGCAAGTAGCGATCGTGCCGCAGGAGCCAGCCTTGTTCCATCGAACCCTGGCCGAGAATATCGCCTACGGGCGACCGGAATCGACCGAAGCGGAGATCATTGCGGCCGCTCGCAAGGCGCGCGCGCATGACTTCATCATGGCCTCACCGAACGGGTATGGCACGCTGGTTGGCGAACGCGGACTGAAGCTGTCAGGGGGCGAACGCCAGCGCGTCGCGATCGCCCGCGCCTTCCTGTCGAATGCGCCGATCGTTGTGTTCGACGAGGCAACGGCCAGTCTGGACACGCTCACGGAGAGAATGATCCAGGAGGCGATGCAGGAACTGATGGAGGGACGAACCACCGTGATCATCGCTCATCGCCTCTCGACGGTGCGAAAGGCCGACCGCATCATGGTGTTCGACGGTGGAAGGATCGTGGAAGAGGGCAGGCACTCTGATCTGGTCCAGCGCCCTCATGGGCTCTATCGGCGACTGGTCGGCGATGAGATCAACCGGATCGAAATCGAGGCAGCCTGACTGTGGAGTCTGATCGGGGTGTTCTCACGAGCTTATCATGAGCTCAAAAGTGCCTTGATCCG
>JBMOGP010000144.1:0-6411 GCA_049318285.1 Hyphomonadaceae bacterium | reverse complement strand
GCTTCGGCCCGCCCCCCAGCATCCAGCAACAGCAGGCCAGCTCCGAACGGTTCGCCAAGATGCAGCAGACGCAGGAATCTGTCTTCCGCCGGAACCTGAATGCTGAGGAGTATGACACAGTCGCCAAGCTGCGCTCGGAGATGCAGTCGCAGAAGCGTGTCACCGTCTACAAGCTCAACGCGGAAGGCGAACTCGAACGCGCCAGCCTGACCATCGGACTTTCGGATGGCGAGCATGCGCAGATCATCCGCGGGGCTGCCGAAGGCGATGTCTTCGTGGTTCGCGCCAATGCGGCCGACAAGGCCGCCAGCCAGACCGAAGCGCGGTCCTGAACACGATGACGGACGTCAGACCAATCATCTCCTGCCGGAATCTCTCGAAGATCTACCGGATGGGCGATCAGGAAGTGCGCGCGCTCGACGGCGTCGATCTGGACATCCACGCGGGAGAGTTCGTCGCCATCATGGGTCCGTCAGGCTCAGGCAAGTCGTCGCTCATGAACCTCATCGGCGCACTGGATCGGCCGACATCCGGTGAGATGTGGATCAACGGCCGAGCGCTGTCGGAGATGTCGCGCGACGAACTCGCCGACCTGCGCAACGAAACACTCGGCTTCGTTTTTCAGCAGTTCAACCTGCTGGCCAGGCAGGATGCGTTCCAGAATGTCCGCCTCCCCCTGCGCTACGCCCGCAAGGATGTTGGCGATATCGACGCGCGCGCGAAGGAATGCCTCGAACTCGTCGGCCTCGGCACACGCATGGACCACCGGCCGATGCAGCTGTCGGGCGGCCAGCAGCAGCGCGTCGCCATCGCCCGAGCTCTCTCCAATCGCCCTCGCATCCTGCTGGCCGACGAGCCGACCGGCGCCCTCGACACCAAGACCACCGACGAGATCATGCACCTGATGCAGGACCTCAATCGTCAGGGCATCACGGTCGTCGTCATCACCCACGAGAACGAAGTGGCCGGATACGCAAGCCGCCAGATTCATTTCAGGGACGGCAGGATTGAATCCGACAGCGCGAACCCCGACCTGGAACCAGCGACTGAGCCAAAGCAAGCGGCGGGAGGCCGGACATGAAGGTTGGCGTCGCCACATCCTCGGCAACGGAAGCGCTGTTTTCCAACCCCATGCGCAGCCTTCTGACAATGCTCGGCATCATCATTGGCGTGGCATCCGTCATGGTCATGATGTCCATTGGCGAGGGAGCAAAGGCCCAGATCGAGGCGCAGATTTCCAGTGTCGGCGCCAACGTTCTCAACCTCCAGCCCGGCAACATGAATCGTGGCGGCCGTAACCAGGGCGGCGGCTCCGGCAGGCCATTCGCGGAATCCGACGTCGTCGGAATCGGCGAACTTCCATTCGTCGTCGCCGCCACCGGCGTACTCTCCCAACAGGCGAACGCGGTCTCCGAAGAGGCGAACTGGGTGACGAATATCCAGGGCGGCGACGCCGGCTTCTTCGAGGTCAACAACTGGCGCGTCAGTGAAGGCCGTGAGTTCACGGTGCAGGAAGTCCAGGGCGGCGCGGCAGTCGCCGTTCTGGGCAAGACAGCGGCTGCCAACCTGTTTCCGGGCGGCCGCGCGATCGGCGAGCGCATCCGCGTGAATAGCGTCCCGATCGAGATCATCGGCATCCTCGAGTCCAAAGGCCAGTCCGGCGGTGGGGGCATGGGCATGGACCGGGACGACACCATGATCGCGCCCCTCAGCATGGTCCGTAATCGGATTACCGGCGGTAATCGTTGGGTTTCCCGCCATGTTTCGCGCATCCAGCTACTGGTTCAGGACGGTTATGACGTCATGCAGGCGCAGGAAGAAGTGACCGCCCTGATGCGCGAAAGACGCAAGATCACGCCGGGAGACTCCGATAATTTCGCGGTTGTTAACTTTGCCGACATGATAAAGCAGAGGGCTGCCGCGGCCGAGACGATGAGCATGCTGCTCGCATTTACAGCCGCGGTGTCCCTGATCGTCGGCGGCGTTGGTGTCATGAATATCATGCTTGTCTCTGTTACGGAGCGAACCCGCGAGATCGGCCTGCGCATGGCCATCGGCGCGCGGGGCGGCGACATTCTTCTCCAGTTCCTCTTCGAAGCCATCGCGCTCTGCACCCTTGGAGGGTTGATCGGGATGGCGCTAGGATGGGGCGGCGTCTTCGCGTATGCGCAGATTGCCAACGCGCCGATGATGGTCTCCCCCGTCATAATCGCGACTGCACTGGGTGCGGCGGCCTCAGTTGGTGTGATCTTCGGTTTTTTCCCTGCCCGCCGTGCAGCTCAACTCGACCCAATCCAGGCGCTGAGACATGATTGATAACAAGATGACCCGCGGCGTGTCGGTGGGCGCCCTCGCGGCCCTCCTCTCCGGCTGCGGCCACCTCCCCATCGCAGAGCCAGCCTTCGAGGCGATGGCCGTCAAGCGCGCAGGCATGCCGGCCGACTGGACCGTTGCGCCGATGACGGGCGATCCAGCCGCAGCCGTGGCCGACTACAGCGTCTTCCAGGACGCTCAACTGATTGCCTTCGTACAGGAGGCGCTCGAGAACAACCGCACGCTGCGCGCGGCGATCGAATCCGTCCGCCAGTCGGAAGCCTCCTTGCAGCAGACGCGCTCGCGCCTGTTCCCTCAGCTCGGCGCCAGCATCGGCGCGAGCGCCACGGATGGCGGCGCCCTGAACGCGAGCGCCAGCGATGTCGGCTACTCGTTCGCGCTTACCGGTCGCTATGACGTCGACATCATGGGCGACCTCTCGGCGTCCATCCAGGCCTCGTCCGCAGGCCTCCGCTCCACTGAGGCCACCTACGAACAGACCCGCCGCCAGATTGCCGCTCAGGTCGCGCGTGCCTACTTCACTGTTATCGAACAGCAGCAGCAGCTCGAACTCGACCGTCGCTCGCTCGACCGCCAGCGCCAGACCTTCCGCATTACGCAGACCCGCTTCGACGCCGGCTCGATCGCACGCGACGAACTGGTGCTGGGTGAATCACGCCTTGCCCAGGCCGAGGACTCCATTCTCGCATCCGAAGCTTCGCTCCGGTCAGCGGTCCGCGCGCTCGAAATCGCACTTGGGCGGTTCCCGCAGAACAAGCTGACGCTTGGCGGCGCGCTGCCACAGCCACCGGCGACGCCGCCGCTTGGCCTGCCCGAACTAACCGTGCGCTCGCGCCCGGATGTTGTCGCCGCAGAACTTGCGATGGTCCAGACGTTCGCCAACACCCGCATCGCCGAACTCGGGCCTTGGCCTCAGCTCGACGCCAACCTCGCGGCCGGATTGCAGAATACGGCGCTCAACACGGCGTCGGACCTGTTCAGCTTCGATGATCTCGCGCTCTCGATCGGCATCTCGCTGGCGCAGAATATCTTCGACGGCGGCGCCATAGACGCCCGCATCAAGGTCGCTTCCTCGCAGGAGCGGCAGGCGCTTGAGCGGTACGGCCAGACGATCATAAACGCCTATGGCGACATCGTCGCCTCGATCGACCAGTTCAACACGCTGGGATCGCGCAACGTCGCGCTGCAGAAGGCTTCGGGCGCAGCGCAGGAAGTGCTCCGCCTCGGCGAGCTGAAATACCAGGAAGGCTCGGAAAGCCTGCTCAACCTGTTCACAGTGCGCGACAACGCCGAGGTGGCGGAAGCCAACCTTATCGCCAACAACCGCGCCCGGCTGGAACAATGGGTCATCCTGCACGCGGCGCTGGGCGGAAATCCCACCGTCTCGCAGCCGCTGCCGACGCCGGCCAACACTGCGAACGGCACACGCTAGACTGGAGTAAAGGCAACACCAGAACGGCCGCTGGAAACAGCGGCCGTTTTGCGTTCAGGGGGGCCGCCCTGCACCAGCGCGGAGCACGGCAGGAAATCTTCACCTTGCCTGTAACCGCCTGGCCGAGCCGAAAAGTGGTAACTCGCAATGCGCAGTCGATGCGCATGACTTGGGTGCATGCGTGGGTTGGCTCCCACCGCTATGGCAATCGCAGGCGGAACGGATAGCTTGGGGCGTGTTCTGGGAGCCCCATCATGATCCGTCTTGCGCTTTTGCTTGCATCTGTATCGGCATTCGCTGCTTGCAGCGCCCAGGCACCGGCTGCCAGCACTGACGCGAAGGCGGCCACCTATGGCGGGGCCAGGGGCGCGGACATGTCTATCCAGGCGATCGAGCCAGCGGATACACCACTGACTGTCGGGCGCGCGGGTGACGATCCTGCGGACATAGCGCGCTATATCCTGGCCATAGGCGCCGGCGGTGCAGAAATCTCTCCGAACGGAAAGAACATCGCATTCAACTGGCGTATCACTGGCCTGCCGCAACTGTGGGTTGTTCCAGCCGAGGGCGGGCAGCCGCGGCAGTTGACCTTTGGCAACGGCATCACATTCTTCGAATGGTCGCCGGATTCAAAGGCAATCCTCTATGGCGCGGACAATAACGGCAACGAGCAGGAGAGCTACAATCTCATCACTGTGGATGGCGCAGTCGAGCAGGAGCTTATTGCGGCGAAGGATGGCGGCTTCCGCGCCTTCGGCGGCTTCCTGCCAGACGGGCAGTCATTGCTTTATGCATCGCCCGAGCGGAACGGCACGGACTTCGACATCTACATGGCCTCGCCCGGGGGGCCGCCTGGCCTGCTGTCCCAGGGCAAGCTCGGCACATACGTGCAGTCGATCTCGCCCGATGGAAAATCCGCGGTGGTGACCGAAGGCGTCGGCGAGGACTCGGACAAGCTGATGCTGCTGGATGTCACCGGCAAGACATTGAAGATGATCGCAGCGCCGGACGTGCGCGCCAACCACAGCAATGGCGGCTTTGCGTGGACGCCGGACAGCAAGGGGTTCTACTTCGCCAGCAATGAAGGGCGCGAGTTCGCGGCGCTCTCATACTTCGACATTGCCTCGGGTGCGGTCAGCGTCGTCAAGGAAGCGCCGTTCGACATCCAGAATATCAGCCTTTGCGGAGCAGGCGGAAAATGGCTGGCATGGTCCACCAATGAGGACGGGTTTTTCAGGCTGCATGTGGAGGAGCGCGCAACAAAGAAGGCGCTTGCCCTGCCCCCGCTGCCGGACGGCGTGTTCGGCCTCTCTTGCGACCTTGGCAACTCGAAGATGGCGATCAATGTGAGTGCGCACAACACGCCGGGCGACATCGTTTTGCTGGACCTTGCCACAGGCAAGGCGACCACGGCCTTCGCGGGTAACCTTGCCGGACTCGACGCGCGGCGTCTCGTGAAACCTGTGTCGTTGCGGATGAAGGCGCAGGACGGGGTGGAGCTGCAGGGTCTGCTCTACCTGCCGGATCCAGGCTCGGTGAAGGGCGGCGGCAAACCGCCGGTGCTGTTCGACGTGCATGGTGGTCCAACCGGCCAGTCGGTGGGGAATTTCGATGCCAACGCGCAATACTATGTCGACCGCGGCATCGCGGTGTTTGCGCCGAACGTGCGCGGATCGACGGGCTTTGGCCGCACCTATGTCACGCTCGACGACCAGAAGAAGCGGCTCGACAGCGTGCGCGATCTTGTCGACATGCTCGCCTATCTGAAGCAGGACGGCAGGGTCGATGCCGATCGCGCGGCGGTAGCTGGCGGATCGTATGGCGGCTACATGGTGAACGCGGTGACGAGCGCCTATCCTGATGCATTCAAGGCGGGCGTGTCGCTGTTCGGCGTCGGAAACTGGGTGACCGGACTGGAGGTCGCCTCGCCAGGGCTGAAGGCATCAGACCTGATCGAGTATGGGGACATCGCAGATCCGGAATGGAAAAGATTCTATACGGAGATCTCGCCGATCACCATCGCGAACAAGATCCGCGTGCCGATGCTCTACTCGCACGGCGTGATGGACCCGCGCATCGACATAGCGGAGACCGAGATCATGGTGACCACGCTTCGCAAGAATGGCGTTGAGGCTGAATTCATCCGCATTCCTGACGAGGGCCATGGCTGGCGCAAGCTGAAGAACCGGCTGTTCTATTCGCGCAAGGAAGCGGAGTTCCTGGAAAAACACCTGGGCGCAGGCGCTGCGAACTAGTGCGGTCGTTCACGCATTGCTGAGCTTCCCTCTTCCGCCCCCAGCGTTTAAATCGAAGCCATGGATCTCAAGCCGCACGAAATCATTCTTGCTGTCCTGGCCGTCGCCACTCCGGCTGTCGTGCTGGTGCTGGCTTTTACGCCGGGCGGGCTGAACTTCGTCTTCGATATCGCCGTGCATCCGGTCTGGGGGCCGGTGGCTTTCTTCGGTGGCGCGGCAGTGCTGTTTGGGGTGCTGGCGTGGCGAATCTTCAGACGTATCCGGCCTGCGCCGAAGAAAGCGGCGTCCAGGCCGGCTCCGCATGTAAGCCCGACACGCATGCCGAAAGTCGAGGGCTCTGCAGCCGTTGAGCGGCTCAAGAACCGGAAGCCGCCAGCCTGACAGCCTGAC
>JBMOGP010000143.1:0-6440 GCA_049318285.1 Hyphomonadaceae bacterium | reverse complement strand
CCGCGCCGGGCGATGGCGCCCATGTCCCAGAGCACGGTTTCCTCGCGATCGAGATTGGTCGTCGCGACGAGCAGCATGCGGCCATTGGCGGCTTCGCGCGCGACGGCGAAGACGAGTTCCTCGGTGACAAAACGCTCGACGAGGTCGCGAAGCGGCTTGCCGTCGAACACGCCGACATCGAACAGCACGCCGAGCCCGCGCGCCTGCATCAGCTTGTCGGTAGCCTCGCCGCCATAGGCTTCCGTCAGCTTGCGGTCCCAATCGGAGCCAAGAAAGGCGAATGGCGCGATCAGGGCTCCGGTCGATACGCCTGTGACAATCTCAAAGCGCGGCCGCGTGCCGGCATTGGTGAGCCCCACGAGAACGCCGGCGCCATAGGCTCCCCCGGCGCCGCCGCCCGACAGCGCCAGCATGTCGATCGTGCGATCTGCGATGGCTCGCACAGCCCTGGGCGCGCCCTCCTTGTTGAAGTCAAAGTCGCGCATCTCGGTGCGTATGCCGATGGAAAACCCGACAGGCATCGCGCCGCGAGGCGCCAGCGGTCCGACATCTGGTGGCGGGCCGCCTGCGCATGCGAACGTCAGCAGGCAGGCCATCGCACCTGTGACCAGACGGGCGTGGGGAGTGCGGCGCGTGAGTTTTGTCATCTCGCGAACCCTTCCAGCCCGTGCCTCGCGTTCTACCAGAATGCGAGGCGCAGAGCCACCGAACCATAGTGGGTCGTCGCGGTGTCGGATATCTCGGTGTCGTAGCCCACTTTGACGTTCAGGAACTGGCTGTCGATGCTGATTCCAAGGCCGGCAACAATTGCGTCTTCCGGTTCGATGCCTGGGTTGAGCGTGAAGGTGGAGCCCGTAGGTCCGCCCGCGAAGGCGAGCGTTGCAGGCGTTGCTTCCCAGTTGAGGATGCTGCGGTAGCCGGCGGAGATCTCCGGGCGGAAGGTGTAGGCGTCGTCGCCGCCGAGATCGCCGATCAGCTGGAGGCCATAGGAGGCCGTTGCGAGTGAGGCGTCGCTGTCGCCCGCGATGATTTCGAGGTCGTCGAGCGAGGCAGCTGTCTCCCGATAGCCGTCTTGCTGGAAGCCTATGTAATCTGCGCCGATGAAGGGTTTCACATCGAGCCAGCCGAGCGGAACGGTGTAGGTGGCCCGGCCTGAGGCGGAATAGCTCGACCCTGTCCATTCGCCCCGCAGCCGTTCGGCCAGTGTGCCGACCGCGACTTCACGGTCGGACGCGAAATCGATGAAGCCGTAGGACGCAGCGCCGTTCACCGCGAGATTGCCGTTGATCCAGCCCGCATAGGCGCCGATCGATGTCTGCGACACGTTGAGCGGGGCCGAGCTGCGGTCTTCCTCTTCCATCTCGACGGATTCGAGCGAAATGAATGTGCCAATCAACGCTGTTCCGGTTGAGATCAGGTCCAGACCGGCCGCAACACCGAAACCACCGCCGGAAAGACCGACGGAGTCTGCGCTGGCGTTGGCCGTATGGTAAACCCCGAATTCTTCCGTCCACGCCCCGCCGGGCGCATCCGGCTTGTTCGAGATCATGTCGAGGCGGTTGGCGGTGGCGCCGAACGCGGCGGAGGCGTTGTTGGCGAGGACCCGCAGTACAGATGCATCATTGGCCGGGAGCAGGTCGGCAAATCCGCGCTGGAACTCTGCAGCTGTTGTCGGCGTCGTGAGCGCAGAGGCCACGGCATCGGATTCTTCCATCAGACTGAGCACCGCGTCGTAAGCGTCGGCCTGCCGGGTGTTCAGTCCGAGTTCGGCCGCAGCCTTCACTTCGAGCACAAGGTCGATGGCGTTGGGGTTTGGCTGCACCAGCCTGGCGTTGTAAAGGAAAGGCCCGCTGTTGTTGATCATGCCCGAGAGCGGGCCGCCGAGATTGATTGTGCCCGCATTGATTATGCGCAGCGTGAAGGTCTGGTTCGTGAATTGATCGAACAGGGCATTGAACTGAGTGTCGGCCCCGAGACTGGCCGTACCCGAGATGTTGAAGTTCGGGGTGTTGCTGGCTATTCGCGCGTTGTCGATCGCAATGCCGATCCGCGCCTTGTTGGTCAGCGACATTGACGCGAGATTCAGCGTGCCCGTAGCGAGATTGTTGACGATCGAGTTGTCGACCGAGAGAGACGTCGCGCCGACGCCCGTGCGCGTGATCTTGCCGACGAAGTTGGAGCTGTTGGTGAACGACAACGCTCCGGTCGTATTGCCGAGCGCGATATTGCCGGCCATCAGGCCTGCGTTGAAGGTGAGGTTAGCGCCTGCGCCGCGGAAGGTTGCATCGCCGTTGAGTGTGGCGCTCGAGACGTTGAGCGTGTCGGAGCCCGCGCCGCCGCCGAAGTCGACATTGCCAAACACCTGTCCCGACAGGAGGTCGAAGCGGTCCGAGCCGACGCCGGTCAGCACATCGCCAAGAATTCGCGCGTTGTCGATCGCATCGTTCTGAGTGATCAGCACGTTGCCGACGCGGTGCGACAGGTCGAGTGCGATCGTACGACCCGTCCCGCTCGTGATGTTATCGGTCAGGTTGTCGTCAATGAAGCCGGCGGTTATGCGCGAATTATTCGCGAAGGAGGCAACTGTGCCGGAGAAGTCCTGGAAGGCGATGGCGTCGCCCGAGAAACTGTCGACGCTTGCAAGGATAAGGCCGTTGTTCGTGACAGAGCCGATACTGGCTCCAGCTTCGATCCGGACGCCATAGGCGTCGTGGGTCGTCTGGGTGTTGGCCGTGGCGGCAATCGATCCATTGTTGATGAATTGAGGTGTCCTGGCGCCCGCGCCGATCACCACCGCGTTGGCATTCGCCTCGAAGGACGTGGACGAGATGCCGCCGCCGTTGAAGATTCCGCCATCGATCGTTGTCGAGTGAAGCCCGTCCGCCGAGCCTGCGATCAGGAGGCCTGTTGAGGTGAAGCCTGTGTTCACGCCGCTCGATTCAATCACGCCGCGGTTCATGAAGCCGTAGTCGTAATTGAATGTCGCGATGATCTCGGAGAGGTTGTCGTCATTGTCGTCGTCGAGGTTGTCACGGATCGTCTCGCGGACGCGGCCGAGCACGATGGCGTCGCCAGCAGCGCCGTCGAGCGAGCGGATGGAGACCGCGGGACCTGAGCCAAGTACGCTGATCGTGCCGCGGGTGCGGTTCTCGTCAAAGTTCTGAACGACATCCTTGATGTCAGGCGTGGCGTCGGAAACGCCGATGGCGGCGCCGTTTATGAGGAAACCGCGGGCAAGATCGCCCCTGATTTCGACGGCCGATCCGCCGACCAGCAGGTCGTCTGCATCGAGCGGGACGGGCGTTCGTGAGCTGGTGTCGTCCGGATCCTTGTAGTTACTCGCCTCGCCCTGTGCGAATCCGGTCGTAGCGATCGAACCGTCGATCATGAATTCGCCAGCAACATTGCCCAGGATGCGCACGCCGACAGCGCCTTCGCCGCGGGCCGAGACGCCGCCTGAGACGGTTGTGCCGATCACACCTGCAGCGCCGGTCGTAGCCGCTTCGCTGCCGATCTGGATGTCGCCGGTTACGTCGCCGCGAATATCGACACCGATCGTGTTGGTGCCGGTCACCGAAACAACGCCGTTCTGGATATAGCTGCCGGCGAGTTTCGACTGGAGCGACACGCCAGCGGAATTGTTGCCCTCGACGGTTATCGCTCCACCGACCGGCGTCGCCACATTGTTGGTTGCATCGATGCGGATGTCGCCGGTAAACGTACCCCCCGCAGCGAGAAGAATGCCGTAGCGGTTGGTTCCCTGCGCAAGCGGGCCGTCAAGTTCGGTATCGGTGTCAGCGTCGGTGTCGGCGCGCGCATAATCCTCGATCAGGTTGATCGCGCCACTGCCGCCATAGCTGCCGGTAAAACCGGGGAGCAGGCGTACGCCGGTGGTGTCGTTCAGGTTGTTGAACGTGATTGCGCCGTTGTTGATGATGTCGTTGCTGCTGTTGACAGTTACAGCGGTCGTGTTGGCGCTGGTTGGCGAAATAGTTCCGTTGGTGGCGATGGTGATGTCGGAGGCGGCGCCACTGTTTGCGGTTGCGGTCTGGACCGGCGTGGTGGTGGCGGTCGAGATCGTCACCTGAGCGACGGCGGGAAGCGTGAAAACGAGCGGAGCTGCAGCTCCAAGCAGCAGGCGGACCTTGAACGTCATGAAAGCCGTCTACTCCTGAAAAACCGGAACACTGCACTCGGAACGTCGCGGGGCCACCGGACGGCCAGACGGCCCCCTACCGGCCCTGGCCAGAGCCTGCCTAGCCTGCCGAGCGGTAAGAGAAAACCCCGCACATGCTGTTCGTGACCGAATCCCGGCCCCGCCCCGCCAAACCTCAATTCCAAAACCAGGCGTGTGGCGGAAAGGTGGCCGCGGGGCCGTTCATGTTAAGCGGCGGCGGAGGGCCTCAGGGTTTCGGATTGGCGGTGAAAAACCGCCACATCATCTCGCTTGCGTTCACATCTGATGTCGGCTGGTCGGCCTCGGCGCGGCCAGCCTTGCCGCCGGGCCAGGCATGCCCGTTGTTTGCAACCCTATAAAAGTGAACAGGTCTGCCGGAGGTGCATTTCTCCCAGCGAATTTCCACCGCCTTGCCCCTTGCGTCCCTTGATTCGGCCGGGTCTGCGCATCCGTTGGTTTTCGCCCAGTAAGATGCCTGGTCGATGTCGGGGGTGACGTTACGGTCTTCGGCCGAGCGTCCACCGCGTTTGGTCGCCCCGCCCAGCGGGCCGCCCGAGGCGGGAACCGTCTGGTCGTCCTGACCGACGAAGATGATCGCAGCCACCGGCCCCTTCGGCGCGGGTTCATCGCCAAACGTGGCGCCGACGATCGGTCCGATGGCGGCGATGCGGCCTGAAAGTTCGCGGCCGAGCATATGGCTCATCATCGCGCCGTTGGACATGCCGGTGACATAGATGCGTTTCGGGTCGGCGCGGCCGGAGGCGATCAGCTGGTCGATGATGGTGCGGATGAACCCGACATCATCGACCTTGTTCTCGAGGGCGTAGGCACAGCAATGGCCGGCGTTCCATGTGAGCAGGCGTCCCCCGGGCATGCCGCCGGTTCCGCCGGGATAGACAACGATAAACGCTTCCCTAGCGGCGATCACGTCGAACTGCGACATGTTCTGTGCATTCTCGGGATGCCCGCCGCCGCCGTGGAGCACGAACACCACCGGCGCGGGCTTGCCGCCGGAAAAGTCGCTGATGAGATAGCGGCGCTCGCGGCCGTCGTGCTGGAGCTTCACCTCACCCGTCGCAGCGCGCGCAGCGAGTCGCCCGCCGGGCTGCGCCGCGGCGGAGCATGCGGAAAGAAGGGCAAGCGAGGCGGCAAGCGCGAGCAATAGGCCATGTTTCATGTGGTGTCCCTTCGGATGCCTCCAGCTGGTAAGCTTTGCTTGACCGCAGGATGAACGACAATAGTGTTGCGGCGACGTATCGCGATGATCAACGAGACGCCGTGAAATTCGGTGGCAGCGCATCCGGGGAGGCACGGGCATGCGGTCGGTGTTGTCAGTGGCGGCGGTTGCCGCAGCATTTGCAGCCGCTTGCGCAGCGCCGATGGAACGCCCCACGGAAGCGGAGCGGCCTAACGTCATCGTCATCATGGCTGACGATCTTGGCTATGCCGACATTTCCTCCTACGGCGGCAGGCGAATCCAGACGCCGAACATCGACCGCATCGCAAAAGCGGGGGTGATCTTCACGGACGGGTATTCGGCGGCGCCCGTATGTTCACCCTCGCGCGCGGGCGTCAACACGGGTCGGCATCCTGACCGGTTCGGCTTCGAGTTCAATAACGGGCCGCCGGCCCGCGATGTCGAGCAGAATCTCGGCCTGCCCAAAGACGAGATCACCCTTGCCAAGGCGCTCAATGACCTTGGCTACCAGACCGGGCTGGTGGGCAAGTGGCATCTGGGATCGAACGACGATTTCTATCCGACCAATCGTGGGTACGATGAGTTCGTTGGACTGCTGACGGGGGCGACGTCCTACATGAACCCCGATGCCCCCGACGAAATCTTCGCCGAGCTTGAGGGTACGGATTCTCGCCCAACGCCTGTGCGCACGGCCCACAACAGGATCTTTGAAGGTCCGGCGCGGGCGGTGGTCGAGAACGAGGACCGCTACCTTACCGACTATCTTGGCGAGCGCGCCATTGAGTTCGTGACGCGCAATGCTGCGAGCGACACGCCCTACTTCCTCTATGCGGCCTTTACCGCGCCGCACACGCCGCTGCAGACGACGAAGAAGTACTATGACCGCTTCCAGCACATCGAGGACGATGGGATGCGGGTCTATGCCTCGATGATCTCCGCGCTGGACGACCAGGTGGGCGCCATCCTTGATGCGGTTGAGGCGTCGGGCGAGAGCGGCAACACCATCGTCTATTTCATGTCGGACAATGGATGCGCGGCCTATGTGCAAGGCATCTGCGATTGCCA
>JBMOGP010000142.1:0-6446 GCA_049318285.1 Hyphomonadaceae bacterium | reverse complement strand
GCCGGCAATCTACAGGCCTGTTTTGTTTGCGCAGCCCAATGACTGAAAGCGGCGATGGGATGCCACCCGCGTTCTGAGGGCCAATGGCATGGTCGTTCCAAAGCTGCCGTTAACGTCAACGTACAGACCGGGCCGAGGCGGCCTACTTCTTCCAGACACGCCGCTCGCTCTCATATCCCATGACTTCTGTTGACTCAGAATAACTGGGGCCGATGCTCCGCCTTGGAGGCAGATTATGGCGCTAAAGGATGTGACCGCGGACGGAGTATGGCGCGCGCTAGCCGAGTTCGACGCACTTGGCCGCGATGTTTTCCTCGCAAAGTATGGTTTCGGCAGGTCCCGTGCCTATAAGCTAGTCGTTGATGATCGGGAGTACGATTCCAAGGCGATCGTCGGCGCAGCGCATGGATGGTCTGGGCAGGGGCTCGAGCCACTCAGTGCAGACGCATTTTCCGGCGGCGATGCGACCGTGCGGGCTCTCCTTGAGCGCCTAGGCTTCGAAGTGCGCTCAAAGCCACGCAATCCCGATTGGTCGCGTGACGAACTCATCCTTGCACTCGACGCGTACATGGCATGGCGGCCGAGTTTCCCGGCCAAAACGAGCACGGAGATTGCGAAGCTAAGCGCCGAAATTCGTGCGCTCGGCGAGCTTCTTCACGGCATCTCAAGCGACACGTTTCGCAATGCAAATGGCGTTTATATGAAACTTATGAACTTTCGACGCCTCGAGCCGGGTGCGGGGGGCGAGGCAAGCGGCGGGCTGAGCGGGGGCTCGCAAGCCGACGTCGAGGTCTGGGATGCCTACGCACAAAATCGCACCGCGCTGGCGACCGCAGCTGCTGCGATCCGCGAGACGCTTGCGCGTGTCGACGCGGACGAGGACTTGCGGGCGGATCTCGCGAGCGCTTACGAACCTGAGATTGCCGAAGCGACCGAAGGCGCACTCGTCACACGACTCCACCGCATACGTGAACGTGACCCAGAAATCGTCCGAAGGAAGAAGGCCGATGCGCTCAAACGGCACGGCAAGCTCTCCTGCGACGCCTGCGGTTTCGACTTCGCCGCTCGCTACGGCGCGCGCGGGGAAGGCTACATCGAATGCCACCACATACAGCCGCTCAGCGCATCAGCCGAGCGCACGACGCGATTGGCGGATATGGCTCTCCTTTGCGCGAACTGCCACCGGATGGTCCATGCGCGAGCGCCGTGGTTGAGCGTGGACGAGTTGCGCGCGGCGATCGTCACAAGTGGCGATTAACGGCGAGATTCAGCCGAACTTCATGATCGTGGCGGAACGGCAAGTTTACGTCGACCCCGCCGCGTGTACCTTTACCCAAAAGATACTTGTCCACAGCTGTTGCAGCTGTCACAGTTACCATGCTTGCTTCAATTCTATCGAAATGGGTTGAGATGCGCTTCGATAGCGGCGAATGGGTCCTTGGCTGCAAGTGCGCGAAATGTGGCCGCGCATATGCTGTCGTGCGTGACCTAACCAAGGGCGGTGGCACGCCCCAATCGCCG
The DNA here is from genome assembly GCA_049318285.1 of Hyphomonadaceae bacterium. Classification (GTDB taxonomy): domain Bacteria; phylum Pseudomonadota; class Alphaproteobacteria; order Caulobacterales; family Hyphomonadaceae; genus UBA7672. Next base: position 4,925 of record JBMOGP010000142.1, on the reverse strand, counting down.
GTGCTCGGCAAGTTCGAGTGTCGGTGCAAACACTGCGGAGCATGCAACTCAGTCAGCGATGGCCAACTCACGCGCTTCCAGATTGGCGCTGATCGCGAACAGGCCGCCTGATCGAGGCAAGTTACCGAAACCGGCAATGACCGGCCTGATCGCCGCAGGCATGACCAATGGAAGGTGTCGAGCGGGCCGGCCATCAGTCGTTTTGCGGTGATCCCTTGCGGGGGTAGTCGACGCCGACGAGCATGATGCTCGCCGGCGTCTGAACCGACCTTGCTCGCAGGGTTGGGTGGGGGACGCACGCCAAGGCCGATCTACAGACATGTTCTCGCTGCTGAGTGTGACCGTCAACAGACACGCAGGCGCCGTGGGCCTGCGGGCGATCTTTCTTAGGACTGTCGGAGGCATCAGGGCTGGGGAAGGCGACGAACGTTGCCTGTGAAGCTTTTCAGCGATCTCCGGCCCGACAGTTGCGTCTGCTGGAGGGACAGGGTCGTCCCAAGCCTGCCGCACGTGGTACAATGAGAGTGGGTTGCGCCCCAGCCAAATTTACCTGTGGGGTTTGAGGGGTCCCAAACGTCTGTCTTTCGTATGACGGCGTTTAACCGGTTTTCGGGGTGCATTATGGGGCCGTCGAAGATTAAGGACCAGGACGAGGCCACGGCTATCCGTGCGGCGGTCGTCCAGTATGTCCGTCCGCGCATCGGAGACGCTGCGCTGGTGGAGGATATCGTTCAAGAAGCGATGGCCCGACTTGCCGGCGTCGTTCGTCAGCAAGCAGTCGAGACGCCGCGGGCCATGGCCGTTCGCATCGCAGAACGGCTGGTGATTGACCATTATCGGGCGAAGAACCGCACGCGGATTGAAGAGCTGAATGAAAGCCTGCGAAGTTTCGACCCTTCGCCGGAGGAGACCGCGATTGCGCGAGAGCAAATACTGCGGCTGCAAGAAGCGATCCGGACCATGCCGCCATTGCGGCGCGATGTGTTTTTGCGGCGACGTGTTCACGGCCACTCGTGCACGCGGATCGCGGCGGACCTCAAGCTGACGCCGCGCGCTGTCGAGGCCCACGTGGCGAGGGCCCTTAAGGACTTGGCCGATTTGATTGAAGAGACCCGCGGTGGCTGACGAAAACACAAATAAAGCCAGAGACGTCGATGTCGATTTGGAAGCCGCAGCCTGGGTTGATCGGCGCCTCGATGGACCATTCGACCAGCTGATAGAAGCCGAATTCACCGCTTGGCGCGCGGGCGATCCGAGGCGCGCGTCGGCCTATGACCGCATGGCGCAAGCTTGGTCACATCCAGATCTTTGGGCTGCGGCGGCAACCGAAGCGGCGCGCCTCGCCGAACCCGCGCGCCGTCGGCCTCGTCGGATGATTGCAGCGGCGGCCGCCTGCCTAGCCTTCGCTGGCGTCCTTGCGTGGTCACAATGGCCCTATGAGACACGCTTCGTGACCGGTCCGGGCGAGGTGCGCAGTATTGACCTTCCCGATGGCAGCGCGATCACCCTAAGCGGTCGCAGCGTGCTTGCAGTGCGGATCGATGGCGCACAAAGGCTGTTGTCCCTCCAGGAGGGGGAGGCGCTGATTTCAGTCGCGCACGAGGCGCGCCCCCTGATTGTACGGACTGCCTTTGGTGAGACACAGGCGCTCGGCACCCGCTTTAACGTCGACGTTCACGGTGACTATGTTGAAGTGGCTGTTCTGCAGGGCCTTGTCGAGCTTCGCGGAGAAGGCGAGCGACTGCGACTGGCGGCGGGCCGCACCGCCCGGCTGACGCCGCGACCGGAGGAAACGCAAACATCCGCCGCCGAGGCGGCGGCCTGGCTTGATGGCTGGATCGAGACTGGCGGCATGCCGCTCGGCGTGCTCGTCGCGGAGCTTGCGCGATATCTGGACAAACCTATTCGTGTGCGCGGTCCTGGGTTGTCGAACCTCGAGGTGGCGGGCCGCTTCTCGTTGGCGGCGCCGGAAGAGACCTTACAGACGCTTGCGGTTGTCCACGATCTGAGAGTCTCGGACGTGGACGGCGAACTTGTGCTGGAAAGGGGTCCAGTCGAACCGCGCGAATGACTGTTTGACGAAAACACCGCTTCAGTCGAGGTGCATAAAAATTTCATGATCTAAAGCTGTGGGGCAGGTCGAATGCTTAACGTCTACTAAGGCGACGGCGTCGTGGGGACGCCCCATCAGAACGGGATCGATAAATGTCTCTCAATCGTCGCCTGAGAGCCGGCGCCGCGGCGCTCGCGCTTGCTATGCCCGCCGCCTTCGTGATCGAGGCTAAAGCGCAGCCAGTCGCGCAGAGCGCCCAGTCGCTTGACCTGCCGAGCGCACCCCTCGGCGAAGCGCTTCAACGCTTCTCGCGCGAAACCGGCATAGCCGTGATGGCGGACAGGGGTCTCATCGACGGCAAAACCAGTGCGCCGGTCTCCGGTATGTGGACGCCCGATGCGGCGCTGTCGGCCATGCTCGCCGGCACTGGGCTTGAAGCCCGTCGCACGGGCGCGGCCGCCTTCGCGATCGGGCTGGCAACCAGCGCGACATCGGGCCCGCGCCCGGCCGCGCTGCCCGTCGATACCTTCGCAGCCGACACCATCGTGGTCACCGCTCAGAAGCGCCGCGAGGCGCTCGAGGACGTCCCGTTTGCAATCACCGCGTTGTCTGGCCCCGACGCCCGGACCCGCGGGATCGTCGATTTCACCGGCCTCGTTGACGAAGTACCGGGGGTGTCGATCAACTATGCGTTTGGCGGCGCCGGCTATGGCCTGCTTTCCATCCGCGGCGCGGGGGGCGCCGACGATTACAAGCCCAACGGCAATCCGTCCGTCGCCCTGCACGTGGATGGCATTTATCAAACCTCGAACGCTTATCTTGGTCTCCCGCTGTTCGATCTTGAGCGGGTGGAAGTGCTCAAAGGACCACAGGGCACGCTCTACGGTCGCAACTCCACCGCTGGCGTCATCAACGCCATTACCCGGGGCCCGAGTGAGACCTTCGAAGGGTTCGTGGACGTGCGCGCAGGCAATTACGACCTGTTTGGCTTCGAGGCGGGCGTCGGGGGCCCCCTTACGGACTCGATCGGCCTTCGGCTGGCGCTGTTTGGCGAATATGGCGGCGGTTTCATGGACGGGCGCGGGGCCGGAACGCTTGCGGGCTTCCAGCCCAGCGTCAGCGGCGTGCGTCAGACACAGGTTCCCGGCCTTGCCGATCCTGGTGCGCGGGAAGGCTTCGGTGATCGCGACCTCACCGCCGCTCGCGGCACGCTAACTTTCGATCTGACGCCGCAGTCTGCGCTGACATTGAAGGCGTTTGTGAGCCGGGACCGGGGCGACACACGCCAGTACGACCGTCTCGCCTTCGCGCAAGACACCGCCGCTGCCGGCGGCGTGCGCCTCAACCCAGGCGAGAACGCTGATCCTTATGAGTTCTACTCGGCCGAGTACTTCCGCCACAGGATCGATATCTCAGGGGTAACGGCCGAGTTTGCACAACAGCTGGCAGATGGAGCGACGCTGACAGTGCTTGGCGGCTTCCAGGGCAGCGAGCGACGCGTCGGCGGCAACGGCGACGGCACGCCATACCCGCAGGGCGGCCAGTTCTTGTTCGATGAGGAGCTTTCGCAGGCCTCGATCGAAGTGCGCCTCGCAAGCGACCCGAGCCGGCGGTTTGACTGGATCATAGGCGCCTTCGCCGTGACCGACGACGTGGATTTCAATAGCGTCTGGACCAGCTTCAACGCCCGCACAGTCTATGACTCGCCCTATGCTCAGTCGCGGCGCAGCGTGGCGCTGTTCGCTCAGGCGGGCTATGATGTGACACAGGCGCTGACGCTCAACGGCGGCTTGCGCTTCACCAGTGATGATGTGTCGTTCAACGGTCGCAATATTGATCGCAATCCCTGGGGCATTACGAACTACAACGCCACCTTCGGCACCACGAGCAACTTCTCCTGGGACCGCAACTTCCAGGACGAAAATCTGTCCGGCCGCGTCTCGGCGCAGTATCGCATCACGGACGCGCTTCAGGTCTTCGCCGCATACGGCACGGGCTACCGCAGCGGCGGATTCGACGGCACCTCCATTTTTACCTTGGAGGAGACCGCGCCGATCCAGTCTGAAACCGTGACCGCTTGGGAAAGCGGGGTGCGCTACACGACGGGGCGCCTGCGCGCTTCGCTCGATGTATTCCGAAACGAATATGAGGACCTGCAGGCCACGACCCGGCTATCCAACGACACCAACGGGCGCACGAACGTTGGCGCAGCCTGGACCGAAGGCCTGGAAGTCTCCCTAGCCGCGGAACTGTTCGCTACGGATCGCCAAGCCCTCGACCTCACCGCGTCGGCGGCCCTGCTTGACAGCAAAATCACCGCCTTCCGATCCAACCGGGTCGCCGACGTGCAGGGAACCCTTGGCGACCCTCTCCCCGGCGCTCCCGATATCACTGCTAACCTGACGCTCGACTATGCGCTGGCTCTGGCCTCCGGCTGGGGCTTGGACGCCCGCGTCTCGGTCAGCCACCACGGCGAGGAAACCAACCGGCTTAATGCGCTGCCTAACAACACGGTCGAGCCCTATACGCTCGTCAATCTGCGGGCGGAGGCGCTCGCGCCAAGTGGTTGGAGCCTCTATGCCTATGGCCGCAACGTCACCGATGAGGTCTATTTCCCGGAACTCAATGGCGCCGCCCGCCTGGTCGGGTCGCCGCGCACCTGGGGCGTGGGTGTCCGTCGGACATTCTAACCATTGGCGCTGGAGCGGGGCGACGCCGCTCCAGCGCATGTTTCGCTGGGCCTTCAGAGGTACCGTCCTCACCGATTACTCTTTACCGGAGGCGTGATGCGGCGGGGCCATTAGGCTACGGCTGTTGTCGGCGATCTGGCGCCCGATCTGATCCGGGGCTGACTGGCGGGGTCGATCGGAGG
>JBMOGP010000141.1:0-6453 GCA_049318285.1 Hyphomonadaceae bacterium | reverse complement strand
CACATCGCTTCCGGGAGATCGACATGGACGACGGCGCAGCAGCAGCCGCCCTCACGCAGGCGGCCAAGGACAAGCTCCGGCAGACGGTCGCGAAGATCGAGAAGCTCGAGGAAGAGAAGAAGGAGGTCGGCGGCCAGATCAAGGACGTCTACCAGGAAGCCAAGTCGATGGGCTATGACACCAAGGCGCTCCGCGCCGTCGTCCGCCTGCGCAAGATGGACCGCCAGGAACGCGAGGAAGCCGAAGCGATCCTCGATACCTATCTCCTGGCTCTGGGCGAGATCTGACCGCCAGCACGCCAGCGCGCGTCTCGAAGCATGTGGGCTTGCTGTGCGCTGTTCGCGCACGCGCAAGCACGCTAGCTTCTCCGCATGAAGCGCGAAGTCGATCAGCGCAAGACCCGCAAGGCCCTGCGCAAGCTGCGCCGGGCTGCTGATCGCGCCACGGAGGAGGGCGGCCCCGGGCTGTCGGACTGGGAGCAGGACTTTGTCGAGGGCGTCACCACGCGCCTCGAAGCCTACGGCTCCGCCTTCCGCGACCCTGGCAAGGGACGCCTCGATGAAGCGCTTTCGGTTCGGCAGGCGCACATCACCCGCCTTATCGACAAGAAGTCGCGCAAGGCCAGGCCCGCCGAGGCAGCGCCTGCAGCCACGCAGGGCGGCGAGCCCGCCCGCACCAGCCAGCAGCGCACATCCTCCGCGAAGCCCGAGGATCGACCCAAGGCCCGCTCCAGCTTCAAGCCCAAGACCGGGGGCGACTGGAAGCCGCGCGGCCGCGACATCAATGATGAGCCCGCGAGCGCCGGGCCGGCGCCGAAAAAGCCAACCCTGAAAATCATCCGAGGCGACAAGCGCTGACAAGGTGAGCGGGTTTCGCGCGCTGCCCCGCTCATCCGATGTGCGTCGGGACGAGCGGAGAACCACGTTCCGTCCTGCCTGATCCTGACCTACAAGCCGCGCATGACCCACTTCCTTCCCATCGTCCGCACCAGCGACAGCACCTTCACCCTCCGTGTCACCGATGACCTCTGCGTCGGACCGCTCGGCCACGTCTTCCTGTTCGGCGGCGCAGGCCTGGGCGCTGCTGTCCTTGCGCTCGAACAGCGTTTCCAGCGCGGCCTCGTCTGGGCCACGGCGCAGTATATCTCCTTCGCGCGCCTTGGCGCTGATGTCGTGCTCGATGTCGCGGCAGCCCAGCAGGGCAAGTCCGTCACCCAGGCCACCGTCACTGGCCGCGTCGGCGATCAGACCATCTTCAGCGTCATGGCCGCGCTCGGCGATCGCGACGGCTATCCCGACCAGCACTGGCGCGACATGCCGGACATGCCGCCCCCCGACCAATGCGAACAGGAGCCGCAACGCCCGACCCAGGACCCGAACGCCCGCCTGCGCCAGTCGCTCGACGTGCGCGCCATTCCAGGGCCTGCGCGCCATGAGATCGCGACACAGAGCGGCCGCACGCTGCTCTGGATCCGCCAGAAGCAGGATGCGCCGATCGATGCCGCCATGCTCGCCGTCTTTGCGGACTTCGTCCCCGGCGCCATCGGCGGGGCGCTGGGGCGCGGCGGCGGGGGCAACAGCCTCGACAACAATCTGCGTGTCCGGAAGATCGTGCCAACGACCTGGGTGTTGTGCGATGTGCAGGCACAGGCTGCCGCCCGCGGCTTTGGCCACGGCCACATGCGCCTCTATGCGGAAGACGGCACCCTGATGGCCACCGCCAGCCAGTCCATCGTGCTGCGCAGCTACCCCCCGCCTGCTTCCGAAAAAGCCGGAAACGGCGGCTGAAACAGCCCGCTTGCGCTGGGCGCTTGCACGCGAGAACATGAGCAGAGGTAGGATACAGGGTCGGCGGCATGTTGAAGGGGCTCGCGCGCATAGCGCTACTGGCGATGGCTGTCGCCGGCGCAGCCAATGCCCAGGGTCTGCAGCAGCGCGATCCGCTCAACGGCCAGTTCGGCGCGATGGAAATCGCCATGTCGCCCGCCGAGGCTGCCGCAGACGCGATGCGGATCGGCGAGGCGCTGGCAAGACTTCCGCCCCAGCGCCCCGGTGTGGTCGATACCTATATCCTCTCCGCGTCCCTCTGGGACGAGCCGGTCTTCGAGAACGAGGCGCGCGAAGCCGCAAGCATCCTTGCCCGCCGCTATGATGCCGCCGAACGGGTGATCACGCTCTCCGCTGGCCGCGGGCCGGGCGCAGCACGCACCTATGCCGCCGCCACGCCCAACAATTTCAACGCTGCCCTTGGCCGCATCGGCAGGCTCGCCGACCCCAATGAGGACCTCGTCGTCGTCTTCTTCACCTCGCATGGCGGGCCCGACGGCGCCGTGGCGATGCAGGAGAAGGGCCGTCTTGGCGGCTCGATCCGCGCGCTTCATCTGCGCAACTCGCTGCAGCAGGCCAACATCCGGTCGAAACTCGTGATCGTGTCCGCCTGCTACTCCGGCTATTTCATCCTGCCTTTCTCGAACGACGATACGGTGGTGCTCACAGCCGCCGCCGCTGACAAGACCAGCTTCGGCTGCGAGCCAAGCCGTGACTGGACCTACTTTGGCGACGCGCTGTTCAATCATGCACTGCGGGGCGGCGGCGGCATTGTCGACGCCTTCGACCAGGCGCGCGGGCTGATCACGAAGTGGGAGGGTGATCTCCTCGCCCAGTGGAAGGCCCAGCCTGCCTCCGTTCGCGCCCGCGAGCCGGCGCCTGAGCCCTCCAATCCGCAGAACAATGTCGGCGACAGCGCGCTGGCCCGTATCGCTAAGGCCGAGAGCTATGGCGTCGCGATCGCCTGCGCCGGCAATCTCTCCTACGCACTCGACCGCGCGCGTACCGGCAGCGGCTTCAAGGGCTTTAGCGATGCAGCCGCTCTCACCAGCGCGCTCAACGCCGCCACCGCCCGCGCCAACACCGAAGGCGCCGGTCGCGGCCGCTCGAATCAGGACACCGCCCGCGCGATCACGCAGGTTGCGACGACAGCCCTGCAGCTGGCGAAAGCCCAGACACCTTCCCTGATCGCTCACATCCAGCGCTGCATGGCGCCCTGAGTTTCGGCAAAGCCGCGCCTCGCCACATCCTGCATTGTCGCCTGAAACGCGCGCGTTTTTCTGGGGAAGAAGGCCTTCACCCCAGGCCTGATCCCGTCCGGGCGCAGGAAAGATGTGTGAACACGCTCGCCGGTTCGCGAGAGGGCAACCTCAGCGCATGCGCCCTCATGCGCGGGGCCTGAGTTTCACCACATGCCCCATCTTCCGGCCGTCCGCCGCAGCGCGCTTGCCGTAGAGATGCAGCTTTGCCCCCCCGACAAGATGGCGCTCCCAGTCGGACGCGTCCTCACCCAGGAGGTTGATCATCTCTCCGTCAGCCCAGCGCGCGGGATCGCCCAGCGGCCAGCCGCACACGGCGCGGATGTGCTGTTCAAATTGTCCCGTCCTGCAGGCGTCCTGCGTCCAGTGCCCGGAGTTATGAACCCGCGGCGCGAACTCATTGGCCAGCAGCCTGCCGTCCCTGGTGAGGAACAGCTCGAGCGCCAGCACGCCGACATAGTCGAGCGCATCGGCAAGCCTGCGCGTCATCCGCATGGCTTCCTCCAGCACCGGCGCTGGCGCCGAAGCCGGGAAGGTCGAGCGCCGCAGTATGCCTCCGGAATGATCGTTCTCCGGCGGATCGAACGCCACGAACTCGCCGCTCGCGGACCGTGCGGCGACCACCGAGATCTCGCACGCATGCGTTATCCAGGCTTCGAGGATCGAAGGCCCCGCGCCGACATCGGCCCACGCCGTCTCCGGAACACTGCCCTTGAGCCGCACCTGTCCCTTGCCGTCATAGCCGGAGAATCGCGATTTCAGGACGCCATTGCCGCCGAGCTTTTCCAGCGCCGGCGCGATATCATCCGGCCCGTCGATACGCTCGAATGGCGCCGGCTCGATCCCGATGTTGCGGAAGAACGTCTTCTCCGCGAGCCGGTCCTGCGCCTGCCCCAGCGTGCGTCCGTTCGGGCGCACCGGCTTGCCTTGCGCCTCGATCAGGTCGGTTGCCGCAACCGGCACATTCTCGAACTCGATCGTCGCCGCGACAATGCTGGCTGCGAATTCGGTCAGCGCAGCCTGGTCATCGAACCTGGCAACCCACGTCCTGGCTGCAACGCGCGAGGCCGGGCTGTCCTGTTCGGGCGTGAAGATGTGAACGTCGAGACCCATCTCGGCCGCCGCCATCGCCAGCATGCGGCCAAGCTGGCCGCCGCCAAGAATCCCGATCGCATCGCCCGGCCTGGCGATCGGACCCACGGGTTCGCGACTGTTCATTTTGCGTCTTCCACGCTCTCGGCCACAGCATCGGTCTGGGCCTTGCGATACGCCTCGAGCCGCCCGAGCAGCGCCGCATCATCGTTCGCCAGGATCGACGCGGCGAGAATTCCGGCATTGGCTGCGCCCGCCTCGCCGATCGCCAGCGTGCCGACCGGAATGCCCTTCGGCATCTGTACGATCGACAGGAGGCTATCGAGCCCCGACAGCGCGCTCGACTTCACCGGCACGCCCAGCACGGGCAGGGAGGTCATCGCGGCGACCATGCCGGGCAGGTGGGCCGCCCCTCCGGCCCCGGCGATGATGATTCGCAGGCCACGACCCCGGGCGGTCCTGGCGTATTCGACCAGCCGGTCGGGTGTACGGTGGGCGGAAACCACCCTGGTTTCATATGGCACGCCGAGTTCTGCGAGGATTTCGGCAGCCTTTGAAAGCGTTGGCCAGTCCGATCGGCTGCCCATGATGACGCCAACCAGGGGCAATTGTGCAGGCGTCGACATGGGGCGCTCCGGCCGGAAAGCGGGTTTCTACCTGCTTACGCCACAAGTCCGCAACGGCTCGGAAAGGTTCGGTTAATCCCGTTCTAACAAGCTTGGGAGAATTTCAGGGTGGAGATACTGTCCAACCGATGAAGCTTTTCTCGATCTTCGGACCGCGCCCCCGGCGCGCAGAAGCCGCCCCGCCCGAGCAGCTGGTCGATCCGGCCCTGCGCGTGGCGGAGATTTTCGGCGTTCCCGACACTGATCTGACACCCCAGGTCCGCACCGCTTTCAACATGATGATCTCGGAGATCGACTCGCTGCGTCTCGACGTCGAGCAGCTGAAGCTCTCGCTCGCCGAAGCCGAGGCGTCTGCCGACCACGACACGCTGGCCCCGATCTATAACCGCCGCGCCTTCGTGCGTGAGGCCCAGCGCATCCTCGCCATGGTAAGGCGCCACGAGGTGCAGGCGAGCCTGATCTATTTCGACCTCAACAACTTCAAGGCGATCAACGACGCCCATGGCCATCCGGCGGGTGACGCGGTGATCCGGTCCATCGGCGAAGTCCTGATCCGCCAGACGCGCGAGACGGACGTTGTCGGCCGCATCGGCGGCGACGAGTTCGCGGTCGTCCTGACACACACTGATCCCGAAGCCGCCGCCGCAAAAGCCGAAGCGCTCGCCGCGACCCTGTGCACCGAGAAAGTCCTCTTCAACGGCATCCCGCTCTACGTCTCCGCCGCCTACGGCATCACGCACGTCGGCGTTGGCGATACAGCAGAAAAAGCCCTCGCCCGGGCAGACGAGGCCATGTACGCGGACAAGGCGCTGCATCGCCGCGCGCAGGCGGGTTGACCGGTTTGCGCTACTGCCAGTTGTTGTAGCGGAACCCGCGTCCGCCGCCCCAGACCTGTTCGCCGATCGTGCAGTCAGTCTTCTGGGTCGGCAGTTTCAGCTGCGCCTTCAGGATTCCCGGCCTGTTCGGCAGGGCAGGCGTCTGCGCATCGGCGAACTGGATCGGCGCAGCGCCGGTATCCAGATCGAGGCTCGCGATTTCCATCACCAGTTTCTTGCGGATGGTGGACGGCAGCTGGTGCAGGTCGAACACCGGCGCAATGAAAGCCCCTTCGCCGCCGATCACGCAGTGCCGGTAATACCGGTCGAGGTGATCGATGTCGTAGAACTCCTTCGGCTTGTTCAGCATGATCGGCAGGCCGTTGATCACGATTCCCGCCTTCACCACCGCGTCGCGCGCGGGCTCCACCAGCCGGCCGGCATTGTTCGCGCCATCGCCTGACACGTCGATCACCTGCCGGTGCGATGAGATGTTGTTCTTGAGGATGTGCCGCTGGGCCGTCTCCAGCGCGCGCGAGATCGAGGTGCGCTGTTCGCCATAGATCGGCTCTTTCTCCAGGCGCTCGGCGAATGTCTTGGCCGCCTCGGGGGAGTCGATGATGGTCCAGGGAATTGTCTCGATCGGATCGAAATCCCCGGCCCATTCCATGTAGAGCACGGCGACCTTGCCCTCCGGGCCCGACAGCATGGCGTTGACGACGTCCTTGTGCCGGAAGGCATCGACATAGCCCTGGCGCTGGATCGAGTGCTCGTCGTAATCCATCGACTGCGAGATATCGACGGCAAGGACCAGTTCGAGATCGACGCGGATCAT
>JBMOGP010000140.1:0-6467 GCA_049318285.1 Hyphomonadaceae bacterium | reverse complement strand
ATCGCGCTCCGCTTCGCCAACGCTCTGTTCGAGCCGCTGTGGAATCGCCACTATATCGATCATGTGCAGATCACGGTGGCCGAGACGCTCGGCGTTGAAGGCCGCTTCGGCTACTACAACGAATACGGTGCCACCCGCGACATGGTGCAGAACCACCTGCTCCAGCTCCTGAGCTTCATCGCGATGGAGCCGCCGCACGACATGCGGCCGGAGTCGGTACGCAGCGAGAAGGTGAAGGTGCTGCGCAGCCTGCGTCCGATCCGCGACAGCGAGCTACGTGACAAGACCGTACGCGGCCAGTACGCGCGCGGCGTCGCCGACGGCCAAACAGTTCCCGGCTACAGCGAAGAGGAAGGCGGAAAGCCATCCGACACCGAGACCTTCGTTGCGCTGTGCGCTCACATCGATAACTGGCGCTGGGCTGGCGTGCCCTTCTACCTGCGCACTGGCAAGCGCCTGCCGACGCGCCATTCGCAGATCGTGATCCAGTTCCGCGACATTCCGCACTCGATCTTCAATGGTGCGCCGCTGATGGCGAACCAGCTGACCATCACGCTTCAGCCGGAAGAATCGATCTCGCTCACCATAATGAACAAGACGCCGACCCTGACGCAGGGCGGCTACGAGCTTCAGCCGCTGTCGCTCAACCTCTCCCTGCTCGACGCCTTCAAGGGCGAGAAGCGCCGGCGCATCGCCTATGAGCGCTTGTTGCTTGAAGCCATCTCGAACAACTCCACACTCTTTGTCCGCCGCGATGAGGCCGAAGCCGCCTGGCTCTGGATCGATCGCATCATTGAAGGCTGGGCGCGCACGGGTATGCGCCCCGCCCCCTATCAGGCAGGCAGCTGGGGACCTGCAGGCGCGTTCGCGCTGACCGAACGAAACGGCCATAGTTGGTACGAATGAGCACCACCACACCACACGAAGAAAGCTTCTTCCCGGACCGCCGCCGCCTCTTCGCCGGCCTTTGCCAGGATTTCACAGACCGTCTGAACGAGTTCATCCGCAAGCGCCGGAAGGCCTCGCTCGCGCTCGCCGGCGGGACGACGCCAGGCCCGCTTTACGAAGCGCTGTCCAACGTGCCGATCAACTGGAAAAAAGTCTCGCTTACCCTGACCGACGAGCGCTGGGTCTCACCGGAAGATCCCGCCTCCAACGAATACCTCATGCGCGACCTCCTGATGAAACGCCGCGCGGCCGGCGCGACCTTCGTGCCGTTCAAGACCAATCACGCAAAGGCTTCGGGTGGCGCAGCGGTTGCTGAAAAGCGGCTGACGCCGATCATGCCGTTCGACATCTGCCTGCTCGGTATGGGCCCCGACGGCCACATCGCCTCGTTGATCCCGGGCGCCGACGGCTATGCCGCCGCCGTCGATCCTTCTGGCACAAAAAAGGTCGCAGGTATCCACGCACCCGGCGCCGCCGGTTCGCCAGAGCGCATGACCCTGACCATGCCCGGGATTCTCTCGTCGCGCCGCATCGTCCTCCTCTTCATGGGTCAGGACAAGCTCGCGGTCTACAACGAGGCAAAGGCGGGTGAAGGCTCATCGCCAGTCCGCGAAATGCTCACGCAACGCAAAGTCCCTGTCCACGCCTTCTGGGCGCCGTAGCCCAGAACAGGTTCGTCACCGCACGCCGCAGCTTGCCGGGGCTCTGCGGATCAATCTCGCATCGCACCGCAGGCAATGTGCGGCTTCCGGCGTGTGTCTGGATCACGCCCACGCCCTGCCCGCCTGCCTGAGCAACGCCAGCGGAATTCCTGCGCCCGACCTGGACGATACACGCCGACTTGTTCGCACCGGTCTGCGTGATCGTCGCGTCATTGTTTCGGCCGATCTGCCGGATGGTCGCGTCGTTGTTGGCGCCGTCCTGCTTCGCATGGCCAATATTGAACGCGCCATTCTGCAGAATGCGGAGCATGCTATCGATTCCGTTCTGGCCTGCGGCAGCGCCATTGCCGCGACCAGACTGAGTTATCTCGACGCGCGGCGCCGCCCACGCGGACTTGGGGTAACCCGAGAACCGCGCCGGACAGCAGGTCTGCGCCTGCGTCGCCGATGCGCCCAGCGCGCCAATGAGCGCGGGTCCAAGCCTGAGACGCAAGGCGGACATCGTCAGTACCCCTTCACGCCGATGCGATTCCAGTAACCGCGATTGGCGGGATCAAGCGAGCACATCCTGCCCGGAATGGCGTACGCGCCCTTGTTCGTCTGAACGACGCCCCCGCTGAGGCCATTGCCCTCCTGGATCACGCCGGCCGACAGGTTCTTGCCCACCTGCACCACGCAGCCGAGATTGTTGTCGCCGACCTGCGTGACGGACGCGTCGTTGTTCTTGCCGTACTGACGGATGCGCGCATCGTTCGCCGTCCCGGTCTGGTTGATCATGCCGGTGTTCGCAACGCCGTCCTGCCTGACGGCGGCGGCGTTCCGCTCGCCATTCTGGGCGATTGCAACGCCGTTCGTGCGGCCATTCTGCTGCACATCCACCTTCGACTCTTTTGGCGCATGATAGCCGTAGCGATCATAGCGGCCCTGCGCTTCAGCTGCGCCTGCGCCCAGCGCCGCGATCAGCGCGAGGGAGACAAGTTTGAGACGGTCGTTCAACATGGCTGGCTCCTGAAGTCCGATACTACGACGTGATGTCGCGGCAGATTTCGCGGCCGCCCGCGCGCACCTTCAGAACAGCGCGAAACCTGGCGCCCCGCTCCATCGAGAATTCCAACGCGCTCAATCTCACACGCTCACCGCGCGCCGCATCAAACGGCCCGCCCTGGTTGATGTCGGACGAACCCGACGCGCCGCTCTTGGTGATGACCAGCGAGTACTCGCCCGCTATTGACTTGCCGGCGCGAATGATCGGCGTCACGCGGATGCCGTTGGACGTGCGATCAATGCCGATGTCGCACGAGAGCCGCGCCTTGACCTTCTGCGCTACCACAGGCGCAGGCGCCGGGGCGCGCAACGCGGCGGATGGCGCAACATGCGGCGGAATGATCGGCGGCGCGCCGTCAAGCTCTGGCGCGTAAGCAGGAGGCGCGTCGAGAGAACTCACATAGTCCGGTGCGCTTTGTGTGGCGACCGCCGTGTTCGGTGCTCCTTGAGCGGCCGACGAGCAGCCAGCCAGAACGAGGGCGGCAGCAAGAAGATGTATGCGATTGGTCATGGTTGCCTCCTTTGGAGGGGTGGCCCGGCGGTTTGACCCGCCGGGCCGGATTGGCCTCGATTACCGGCCTCAGTTGTAGCCGCTCTGCACGACCACCGAGATGTTGCCTTCACCGCGCTGGCGGACTTCCACATCCTGGCCGCGGCCGGTCTGGATGATGGCGGAGGCGTTGTTGGCGCCCGCCTGGTCCGTCACGACGTGGTGACCTGTGCCCATCTGGGCGATACCGGAGACGTTGTTGTACCCGCGCTGGCGTGTTTCGGCGTTCAGGCGCAGGCCATCCTGAGCGGTAACTGCGAGGTTGGCTTCACCACGCTGCTCCGTCATCGACCTGTTGCGCGTGCCGTACTGGTCCATGCGCAGGAAGTTGTTGTAGCCGGTCTGCATGCCAGAGGCGTAGTGACCCCGGCCGCCTTGCACGGTGACGGAACCGTTGCGGTCGCCGTTCTGGGCGATGGCGGTGCCGTGTCCGCGGCCGCCCTGCTCAATCTGGACGCGATTGCGCCCCTGGGCTTCGGCAACGCCTGCGCCGGCCATGAGTGCGACGACGAGAGCGGCTGAAAGAATACGTTTCATGGTGCGAACTCCGGTTTTTCCTTCGCGCCTGTTTTCTTCACTGCGCGAGAGATGAACGATGCACCGCCGCGCATGACCCGGAGTTGAACGACAAGTTCAGTCTGCATTTTTTCTGCAGAATCTGCAGTGAACGGATATTCAGGTTGGCACGTGTCAGAAGCCCGCCGCAATATCGGAGAGATCTGTGATGTCGTCCTCGTCGTGATAGAGGCCGACACCAATGCGCAACACATCGCCGCGCAAATCCGTGATAACGCCAGCTGCCGCAAACGCATCCTGCCATGCCGGCGCCCGCGGACTCTCCAGCGCCAGGAACCGCGCGCGCGGCTGCAGAATACCGGGATTGAGCAGGCGCGCCGATCCGAGCCCCGTCTCGTCGAGCTCCGCCGCAAGCGACATCAGCAAAGGACCAACGTGCGCATTCACGCGGGCCGTCGTCAGCTCTTCGCGCTTCAGCATCGCCTGCACAGCGTTGAAGCGATAGAGCCCTGATGGATCGAACGTCGCGCCTGCGAACCACCCTGCACTGATCGGCCGCGCGCCATAGCCAGGTGGTGCATGGAGGAAACACCCGCCCTCGCCCGCCATCGCATAGTTGCAACCTCCAGCAAGATAGAACATCCGATCACTCACGGCAGACAGATCAACGTCGATCGCCATGAAGGCGTGATGGCCATCGACGACAACCCAGGGCCCCTCGGGTCGCGCCAGCGCTGCAAGTTCCGCAATGCGATCAAACACACGGCCGCAGCCGAACATCACCTGGCTCACGAAGATCATGTCAAAGTCGCCGCTTTTCGCGCGCGCCATGAACGTGTCAACAAACCGCGCATCATCGGTCGCGACATTTTCAAGCTCGATGGCACCCGTCTCCGCCCAGCTTGTGGACTGCCGGCGGAAACTGCGAAACTCATCATCGCTGTCCAGCACGCGCGGCTTGTCCTTCCCCATCGCCGAAAGAATGCGCGCCAGAAGCTCATGGGTATCGGGCGAGAACATGACGCTGGCGGGCGACGGCAGGCTCAGTTCCGCCGCGATGTGTCCCTGCACCTCAGGCCAGACCTCGCCTATCACGCGGTCCCATCTGTGGTCCGCCAGCTGCTCTGCATCGTCCCACGCCGCCTGCTGACCTTCGAAGCTGGCATCAGGCCAGAGGTGATGGCTATGGGCCGCAAAATGCAGCCGCCCCGGCGCCGTGGCGAGCGATCGCGAGAAGAGTCGCTTGAAGCTCACAGCCTGTTCCCCAGCTTCAGAATCTCCAGAAAGCGTCGCCGCCCCATGCGCAACGATTTCACCCGGCCGCAGGAAGCAGACCCGGGGACCTGACACAAGACCGCGTGCTTGCGCGATGCGCGATCGCGAACCACTCTTCCGGTATGATGTCCGCCATCAAGCATGTCGAAGCGCTCATCTCCCCACTATTGCGCACGCTCGAAGCGCTTGGCTTCATTGCGCGCCACATTCATCCTGTTGGCTATACGCAACTTCTCGCCCGGGTCGCACCGCCGCACGAGGAGCTTCGCGCCGCCCGCGCCATGCCACCCTGGCCCGATCCCTACTCCGCGCTGAGGCCCCTGCTCGACAAAGCTGCTGACCACGCACTCGCCGCTGTCGACGCGCTCCATGAAGCCCTCGTGCCGCCGGAGGATATTGCCCGCGCCTGGCGCGGCATGCGCGCGATCCCGAAAGCGCTCGAAGCGCTTTACCCGCTCGCCAGGGTGCTCCCCGCCGTGAACCGCTTCTTCCTCGACCCGGCTCACCGCGATGATGCTGATCTCCAGAAGCGCCTGATGCGCCAACCGCAGCCAGCCGACACCGGCGTCATGCTCTTCGGCGACAATCCAGATGCACGCGACGCAGTGTGGACATACGTCCCCGAAACATACCACGCTTCAAGACCGCACCCCGTTGTCTTCGCCCTCCACGGCGGATCAGGCCGCGGCCGCGACTTTGTGTGGAGCTGGGTCGCCGCGTGCCGATCACGCGGCGCCATCCTTGTCGCACCGACATCGCTCGGCCAGACCTGGGCGACACAGGGCGACGACCGCGACTCGCCGCATATCGCCAGCATCCTCGCCTTCGTCCGCCGCAAGTGGACGATCGATGAGCGCCGCATCCTGCTCACCGGCATGAGCGACGGCGGAACATTTACCTGCGCCTCAGGCCTCGTCGCCGGATCGCCCTTCACCCATCTCGCACCCGTCGCCGCCGCATTCCACCCCCTGCTGAGCGCCATGGCGGATGAGGACCGGATGAACGGCCTGCCCATCCACATCATTCATGGCCAGCGCGATTGGATGTTCCCCATCGCGATGGCGCAGGAGGCCCGGCAACACCTCACACGCGCCGGCGCGGCTGTGACGTATCACGAGATCGAGGACCTCAGCCATTCTTGCGGCGCAGACCTAAGTGCAATGATTCTCGACTGGCTGTTGGCCTGACCCGATTTCCGGCCGATATCAGTCTTCAGAATCGACAACGAGGCATCCCATGGCGCTTCACCCCAAGATCGCCGAAGTCACGGCGCGGATACACGAGCGGAGCCACGATACCCGCCGCGCCTATCTTGATCGCATCGACGCCGCGCGCAAAGCCGGTCCCGGCCGGCAACACCTGTCCTGCGGCAACCTCGCCCACGCCTTCGCCGCCGCACCGCTGGGCGACAAGCTGTCCATCCGAGGCCGCGCGCCGAACATCGGCATCGTCACCAGCTACAACGACATGCC
>JBMOGP010000139.1:0-6469 GCA_049318285.1 Hyphomonadaceae bacterium | reverse complement strand
TGCGCTCGTGGCGTTCCTGCGCCTCGAGGCAGAGGGTGGCGATCGGGCGGGCTTCAAGGCGCTTGATGCCGATCGGCTCGCCTGTCTCCTCGCAATAGCCGTACTCGCCAAGCTCGATCCGGCGGATCGCCGCATCGATCTTGGCGATCAGCTTGCGCTCGCGATCGCGGGTGCGCAGTTCGAGGGCGCGATCGGCCTCCGACGACGCGCGGTCGACGAGGTCCGGGATCGGCGCCACGTTTTCCTGCATGCCATTGATCGTCTGGCGATTGCCCTGAAGGATCTCCTCTTTCCAGGCGAGCAGCTTTTCGCGAAAATACTTGATCTGCTTCTTGCCCATATAGGGTTCGTTCTCGGTCGGGCGGTATGTCGCCGTCTTGGAACTCATGTCGCAAACTCCATGGCGAGCCGTCCCCCGGTCGCCCTCGATGGGCGCGCTGTATAGCCTGAGGGCTGGCGGCCGTAAACGCCCGGCCTTGCGCGGCGAGCGATTGAATTTGCAATAATTTTCAGCTCTTGCCGGTTGTCGCGCCGGTCATGGTGGGTATTTGCCCAGGCGCCGGTCGTATGGCGCGGGGCGGAATGGCCCGGGAGGCGTGGTCAACCCGGCTCAATCGCCCGTTCGAGCTTGGCGGCTTCGACCGCGACGCGGACCTCGGCCCAGTTGAGCGTATCATCGAGGCCGAAGTCGCCGGTGGCCTCGTTCTGCTCGGCGAGGGCATCCTGAAGCAGGTTCAGGTGGCGTTTTGTCGGACCATCGCCCAGCAGCGCGACCTGGAGGCGGTCGAGCGCATCGAGCATGCGGCGGCCTTTCCGCAGGGCGCGGGCGCGCGCTTCGGGGCCGCCAATACCCTGCAGCGCCATCAGCACGGATATGCCGGAGACACCGGCAGCGGACGAAACGGCAGATGCGGCGGCGCGTGGCGCTGTCCCGCCCATGTTCAGCAATTCGCCAAAGCCTTCTGCTGCGGTCTTTGCGCCGCTGCTGGAGGCCGAAGCCGAGGTTGATGGGGTGGACGTGACCTTCATGGACGGCAGATTCGACCCACTTGGTTAACGACGGCTTAAGCATCAAATCCCTGCGGGCGACATCGCTTAAGGCTTTGTTGCCGATTGGGGCGGCATCCTTTGCCTGAACAACGCTGCGGCCAGAATGGTCGGATGATTTCCCCTCACCCGAACTCCGGTATGCCATGCGCGCGCTCATTTCCGCTTTCCTGTGCCTGTTGTCGGCGGCCGCGCTGGGCGCGCCTGCCCATGGCGGTACGCGGCTCAAGGACATCATCGATGTCGAGGGCGTGCGCGACAACCAGCTGATCGGCTATGGCATCGTTTTTGGCCTCAACGGCACCGGCGACAGCCTGCGCAACTGCGCCATGCTCCAGCAGAGCCTCGAATCCATGCTGGAGCGGCTGGGGATCAATACCCGTAACTCGACCCTGAACACCAAGAATGCGGCTGCGGTGATGGTGACCGCCAACCTGCCGCCCTTCGCCACCAACGGCACGCGCATCGATGTGACGGTTTCGGCCGTGTGCGATGCCCAGAGCCTTGAGGGCGGGACGCTGCTGGCGACGCCGCTCCTGGGCGCCGATGGCCAGGCCTATGCGGCGGCGCAGGGATCGGTTGCGGTTGGCGCGTTTACCGCATCTGGCAGTTCGGGCACGTCGCTGACCCGCAACATCCCGACGAATGGCCGCGTGCCCAATGGCGCGACGATCGAGCGGGAGCTGCGTTTTGACTTTGCAGCGCAGGGGGAGTTGCGCCTGTCGCTGCGCAATCCGGACTTCACGACGGCCACGCGCATTGCTGGCGCGATCAACGCCTTTGCCGGCTCGGAAGCAGCCGCTGCAACCGACCCCGCCACGGTGCGCCTGCGCCGGCCGTCGAGCTTCAGGGACATGTCGAGCTTCATTGCGCAGATCGAGGGTCTCGAGATCGAGCCTGAACAGCGCGCCCGCGTGATCATCAACGAGACCACGGGCATCATCGTGATGGGAGAGAATGTGCGCGTCTCCACCGTCGCCATCGCCCAGGGCAACCTCACCATCCAGGTTCAGGAGACGCCCGGCGTCGCGATGCCGAACTCCTTCACCAACGCGCCGCCCGTTGTCGTGCCCCAGACAGACGTCGCGGTTGCGGAGGACACCGCCAAGCTGGCCATCCTCGGCGGCAGCGGCGTGCCGCTGCGCGAGCTGGTGGGCGGTCTGAATGCGCTGGGCGTCAGCCCGCGCGACCTGATCGTGATCCTGCAGGCGCTGAAGGCGTCCGGTGCGCTGCAGGCCGACATCGAGGTGATGTGATGCCGGAGCTGGGTCTGCCTGCCCTGCCGACCGACGTGCTTGCCCCGAAGAGGGCGGCGCCCAACGTCGCCGATGTCAAGACGCGCGCCCAGGCCGAGCAGGTCGCGCAGCAGTTCGAGCGCATGTTCATCGCCGAGATGCTGGGCCCGATGTTCCAGGGGCTGGAGACGGACGGCCCCTTCGGCGGCGGCAATGCCGAGGCGACCTTCCGCCCCATGCTGATCGATCAGTATGCCGATGCGATCGCCAAGGGCGGGGGCGTCGGCATCGCCGAATCGGTCCTCAAGGAAATCCTCAAGATGCAGGGGCTGGAATGAGCATTAACCAGACGTCCGGGGAAACCGATCAGCGCGCGGAACAGCTGGACGCCATGACGCGCCGGCTGGTGGGGCTCATCGGGGCCGAGGTGGAGGCCGTGCAGGCCCATCGCCTGTCGGCTGCGAGCGCCGACTGGGATGAGAAGGAGCGGCTTGTTCACGCCTGGCGGCTCGAGGTTGCGCGGATCAAGGAAAACCCTGCCTTGCTTGCCGGAATTTCACCGGCCCGGAAGGCCGCGTTGAAGGTGTCGTCGAAACAGCTCGAACTTGCGCTCGAATCGCATGCTGTCGCCTTGTCTGCATCGAAGGTCGTTACGGAAGGACTGGTGCGCTCGATTGCCGCCGAGGTCGCAGCCGTGCGCAGCGGACCGGCGGGTTATGGGAGCAATGGCAGCTTCAACAGCTCCGCCGCGCGCCAGGCCTCTGGCGTCACGCTGAACGCCAAGGCCTAGTCAGCCTGTGATCAGTCTTCGTGCGCCGGGACAGCAAGGGTGCAGGACATGCACGTCTTGCGGGCATTTGACGTGGTTTTTGTGCCATGGACCTATTGCGCACTTGATCTCGGGCCGTTACCGGCAAAGAAAGTTTTCGCTGGGGAGCGTAAGCGGGATGCCGGAAACCATGTTCCGGACAATCCGCGGTTTGATTACGGAAGCGGCTCGATGAAGCATCGTCGCAAGCGCCGGATTCCATTTGCAGCTTATGCAGCCCTTGTTTTCAACGGGGCGCTGTGCGCGACGCCGTTCATGGCGGCGCATCTGATTTCGCAGGCCTATGGCGACAAGCGGCCGCCTTTCCAGACCTCGCCGGAGGCCATTGTCGCGACGCGCCAGGCGATGGACGCGCGCTTTGCGGCCATTTCGCTGACGGAAGATGCCAGGCCACGCGATGTCTGGTCGGACCTTGTGCGCACCGCGCTGGAAGAGCGTGAGATGGCGCGTGTGCGTGGCCTTCTCCTGGGCGCGCCTGCCATGCTGGAGAGCAAGGATGGCGAGGCCCTGCGCGCCCGGATCGCTGTGGCTGACGGTGCTGGCGATGACGCCGTGCTGCAGGCAGCGCTCGCCTACCTGCCAGACGACGTGCAGGACGCCTACGAGCTTCAGACCAAGTCGATCGTTTCGATGTTCAGCGCCTCGGCGCCGGCGTCCGCCCTGCCGAGCGCCAGCCCTGCCCTCGCCCGCATCGCGCCGGAGACCGGGGCAAGGGGCGGCGTTGCGACGGTTCTGATCGCGGACGAGATCGAACCGCGCGTGGCGACCAACCGGCTGGGCGACCTTCGCCAGCACACCCTTGCGGCTGTCGGCTGGGCCAATGACGACAATACCGACGTTCCAGCTTTCCTGCTTTCGGGCATCGGCCTGATCCTTGCGGACCCGGAAGCCCGCGAGGGCGCCTCCGTTGCGATGTCCACCTTGCGCACGCGCACCCAGGGCCCCGTGCCCTTGAAGCTCTACCTCACCAGGCGCATCGCGGAGATCGTGCCGGTCGCCGAAGTGAAGCGCCTGTTGAGCGCCGAGCTGGGCAATGAGCTGCGCTATACCACGGATGCTCAGGCCGTGGTCGAGCGCGTGTTCCGCACGGCGATCGACCGTCAGAAGCTGGAGCCGCTGCTCGCCGAATTCCGGATCCTGCGGGAGATCTCGCATGACACCTCTGTCGAGTCCGCGATCGCGATCGTGAGCCGCGTGCAGGACGGGGTGGACCTTCGCCGCGCTGGTCTTGTGGTGGCCGCGGGCGGGGACCGCGCCGTGGCGCTCGAGCATCTCGACGGCGACAACCTGCTGGAGACTGCGCGCACGGCGATCCCGATGACGAATGCACTGAAGCTTCAGCTCGCCGGCATCGCGGCGTGCCTTGCGCTTCTGGCCTTTGTTGCGCTGACGACGTTCTGGAAATCGTTCACCCGCAGTCGCCCTGTTCGCAAGAGCGCGGTGTATCTGATGGAAGAGCATCCGGCCTGAGGTCGGGCATCGCCTCAATTGCAGGCGTTGAGCCGCCGCTGGCCTTCCTTTCGGGGTCAGGGCTTGCACGTCTGGGCGCGCTTCAGCATCGGCACTGATGCGAAGCAGGCGCTCGCCTCCTGACAAGGGGAGATCTGGACCTGGGTGGCAGGGCTTGCTGTTACGGAGCCGCCGTCAGCAGCGCAGCGTGTCCCATCGCATCCGCGCCCTGCAGACCGAACGCGCCGATGCTGCCCACGATGATCATCTGCACGGCCAGCGCCGAGAGGATGACGCCGAAGATGCGCGTGATGGCGCCGGCGATCTGGTCGCCCATGATGCGGATCAGCGGGCCGGCGGCGAGGAAGATCAGCCCGGCAAGGACGAGGTTCGCGGCGATGGCGAATGAGACGATGCCGATGCCCACCGGGTCCGACCCGGCATTCTGCATGTAGAGCATGGCTGTCGCGATCGAGCCCGGGCCTGCGATCATGGGTATGGCGAGCGGGAAAACCGAGACATCATCATGGCGTCCGTCGGCTTCCTGAACGGTCTCCTGCTCAGCCAGCACCTGGTCGGCGCGGTTCTTCTGGCGCGCCTGGCGTTTCTCGAACACCATTTCAAGGGCAATGAGGAAGAGCAGTACGCCGCCCGCGACGCGGAAGGCGTCGAGCGAGATGCCCAGCGCGCCAAGCAACCAGGCGCCAGCGAAGGCGAAGAAGAAAAGGATCAGGCCTGCGATTGATACGCACTTCAGCGCCATCCTGCGGGCATAGGCTGACCCGCCCGGGGCGGTCAGAGAAACAAAGATAGGGGCGACACCTGGTGCGTTGATCAGCACGAAGAAGGTGACGAAGGCTGCTACCGCCTGCTCGAGCTGGAGGGCGCTGAGCACCTGGGATCAGTTCGGGCGCAGCAGTGCGAGCAGCGACTGCGGCGCGGTGTTGGCGATGTTGATGGCGGAAGCGGACAGTTCCTGCCTGACCTGCAACGCCTGGATCAGCGCAGCTTCGGCGGCAAGATCGGTGTCAACCATGCGTCCGACGCCAGCGGCCAGCGCATCGGCAAGGCGCGTAACGAAGCCCTGCTGCGCCTCGATACGCCGGCGCTCGGCGCCCATGGCTGCAAGCTCCTCGCCCAGGTTGGCGATCGATTGGTCGATCAGCTTGTTGGTGTTGGCGGCTGCCTGGGTGGTGGTGAGGGCGGTCGTGGAGGGTATGGCGACCACCACGGCGCCGCCAGGCGACAGGTTGCGGCCCTCAAGCGTGATGGTCTGGGAGGCTTCGGCGTCGGCGAGGAAGGAGACGCCGTTGGGTTTGGACCCATCGAGCAGGTTCGCGCCGTCGAAGGAGGCGTTGCCGATGAAGGTCTGCAGCAGCGCCATCTGCGTTTCGTACTGTTGCTGAAGGGAGATACGCTGGTTCTCCTGGAGATCGCCGGCCATCGCCTGGGTGACGGTGGCCTTGATCGCGCCGAGCTGTTTCATGACCTGCTCACCCCCGGCAAGGGCGGTGTCGGAGATGGACTCGGCGCGGCTCAGGCTCAGGGTGACGGCGTTAAGCGTGCCGCCCTTCCCGCGCATGATGGAGGCGGCATGATAGGAGGTTGCGTCGTCGCGCGCGCGCTGGACCTTGAGCCCTGAAGCCAGGCGCGTTTCCGCCTGTGACAGGTCCGTTCTGGAGCTCTGGAGATGCTTGAGCACCCCGAGGACCCCGGTCGCGTTGCTGAGCCTGTCGACCATGACCGCCTCCTGTGACGAATCATGGTTAGCGATCCGTCAATCAGGCGTCAGTCTTCGTTAGCATTCGTTAACGCAAGGTTTCCGGCGCCTCACCGCGTGGCGGACGGCAGCGAACCTGCGTCAGCCGCGGAACAGCGACAGGATGTACTGCGGGGCCTGGTTGGCGAT
>JBMOGP010000138.1:0-6479 GCA_049318285.1 Hyphomonadaceae bacterium | reverse complement strand
TGGCCGCGCTCGATGCCGGCTTCGACGTGAAGGCCAGCGGCATGACGCTTGACCGGTTCTGTGGCGGCGGCATCACAGCCGTGAATCTCGCCGCGGCGCAGATCATGAGCGGCATGGAAGATCTCGTCATCGCCGGCGGCACGGAAATGATGAGCCTGACCGCGACGATGGCGGCCGACGAGGCGGCAGCCGGTTTCCCGCCTGGCCTGATGGGCGCACACAATGCAAGCCTCGACCTGCAGCATCCGCAATCGCACCAGGGCGTGTGCGGCGACGCCATTGCGAGCATGGAGGGCGTGTCCCGCGCCGACCTCGACGCTTTCGCGCTCGAGAGCCAGAGGCGCGCAGCGCAGGCCATCGCCGAATGCAGGTTCAACAAGTCGATCATCCCCGTGAAGGATGCAGAGGGCAGGGTCGTGCTCGCGCACGATGAATACCCCCGTCCGGAAACGACCGCCGATGGTCTCGCCAAGCTTAAGCCCGCCTTCCAGGCTCTGGCCGACATGCCCTACAATGAGACGGGTGCGACCTTCCGTAAGCAGATCAACCGACGCTATCCCGACCTCAAGATTGAACACATGCACCATGCCGGAAACTCTTCAGGCGTGGTCGATGGTGCGGCAGCCGTGCTGCTCGCGTCCCGCGACTATGCCGCTAAGCATGGGCTCAAGCCGCGCGGTCGTGTCGTTGCCATGGCCAACGTTGGCGATGATCCCACGCTGATGCTGAATGCGCCTGTGCCCGCCGCGAAGAAGGTCCTCGAAAAGGCGGGCCTCACCAGGGACGACATCGATCTCTGGGAGATCAACGAGGCCTTCGCCATCGTGCCGGAAAAATTCATCCGCGACCTCGGCATCGACCGCGCCAAGGTCAATGTGAATGGCGGCGCCATAGCGCTGGGCCACCCGATCGGTGCAACAGGCGCGATCCTGATCGGCACGATACTCGATGAGCTCGAGCGCACCGGCGGCCGCTACGGCCTGGTTACCATGTGCGCCGCAGGCGGCATGGCGCCCGCCATCATCGTCGAGCGGATCGACGGCTGATCGCCGGCGCATCAATCTGAGCCGGTTGCCGGAAACGGGCGCGTCGCAGCGCGTGTCGCTACAGCCTCTTCCGGGAGATCTGAGGCGGCAAGCCGCCCCGTGCGCAGCGGCTGCCGCGCATTGCGATCGGCATCCGTCCGAGCGCCCCAGGCCACGGGCCCAGGCTGTGGTCTGTGACGGCCAGACAGCTTTTTCATGCTTGTCATAAAGCTGTTGCGTACGTGTCTGACAGCCATCCCGATGGTGGATAAGATGCGTCGTCGTCGGCTAGCCGCAGACAGAGAAGACAGCAGGCAATGCAACAGAGCTGCACATGAACCGGACTTCCAGAGCAGTGGCAGCCATGCGCAAGGCCGCCTTGATCGCACCAATGATGATCGCAGCATGCAACCCGGCAACGGAGCGGGTTGTGGTGCAAGCTGTGACCCCTGTCGTCGCAAAGGTGCAGACCGCTGAAAGTGCAAGCGGAACGGTATCGGCCGGCGCAATTGTCCTTGAAGGCGGCGTACTGAGGATTATCGGAGCCACGGCGCTTGGCGGGTTTGAGGTCTACGACGAAACCGGCGCGCGGGTCGGGTCAGCACCCGCAGGAGAGGTGGTAGGTGTCGATATCGCCTATGGCTACAATATGGGCGGATCCTCCGCCACGATCGTCGCGGCTGTCGATATCACCCAGAACGCGTTGCGGCTGTTCCAGCTCAAAGGCAAAGAGCTCACTGAAGTCGGTGCGCGTGCCGTGCCGCTGGGGTTTGCTGCCGAGAATGTCTGCCTCTTCAGCAGCAATCTTGACGGCGCTCTCTATGCGTTTGTTGTTGGCGACGGCGGTGAGATCGACCAGCAGCTCATTTACACGAATGCATCGGGCCGTCTGGACGCGCGTCAGGTGCGACGGTTGAGTGTGATGTCGACGATCAAACAGTGTGTCGTCGATGACATCTCCGCGAAGGTGTACGTCTCCGAGGAAACCGTTGGAGTCTGGCGCTTCAACGCCAATCCCGAAGCTTTCGCCGCGCCCGATCTCGTGGACGGCTCACGCTTCGGCAAGATCAAGGAAGAAGCCGGCGGGCTGGCTCTGCATGACGGGGGTGATGCGGCTCGCTGGCTCATCGCATCAGATGCATCGGCAGGTCGACTGAACGTCTACGATCGCAACAGGAACGATGCATACATCGGGTCCGTCACGGTCTCCGCGACAGCAGGCGGTGAGTCGATCGATGAACCTGGGCCGCTCTATGGCATGAGCCATGCCATGCAGGGTTTCCCGAATGGACAGTTGCTCGTCACCGATGAGGATAGCTCAAACTTCAAGGTGCTTTCATTTGCGGATATCGCGGCGGGTCTCAAGATTTCTGCCGGTGCATCAGGCGATCCACGCACAGTCGGCCAGCCATCTGTTCCAACGGTCACCCCCACGGTTGAGACTGTCGCAGTTCCGAGCTTCGGAGACGCGGCGGACGATCCGGCAATCTGGGCGAACCCTGCAACGCCCGCTCAGAGTCTCGTGGTCGCGACGGACAAGAAGGGCGGCCTCTTCGTCTACGACATGCAGGGCAAGGTGGTTCAGGACCTGCGCGATGGCAAGATGAACAATGTCGACCTGCGCGAAGGCTTCCAGCTTGGCGGCAAGAGCATTGTTCTGGTCACAGCCAGCAACCGGACCGACAGGACGATCGGAATCTATCGTCTCGATACGGCATCGCGCCAGCTGGTCAACGTCGCTGACGGTCCCCAACCGACCCAGCTTGAGGACCCGTATGGCCTCTGCATGTATCGTGATCAGGCTGGAAAGACGTTTGTCTTCGTGAACGGCGACGACACGCGCATGCGGCAGTGGGAGCTCGTCGACGCCGGGAACGGCCGTGTCCGCATCAGCTTCGTTCGCGAATTCGCCTTTGAAAGCCAGACCGAAGGCTGCGTTGCAGATGATGCAACCGGCCAGCTTTTTGTCGACGAGGAAGATGTCGGCATCTGGAGCCTCAAAGCAGGGCCCGACGGGGGCGAAGAGATGAGATCGGTTCAGAAGGTCACCGACAATCCGGCAATCAAGGATGATCTCGAAGGCGTCGGCCTCTACGATCTGGGCAATGGGCGCGGCTATCTTGTCGTGTCCAGCCAGGGCAACGATACCTATGCAGTCTACCGCCGCGAAGGAGCGCAGGAGTATCTTGGCTCCTTTGCCGTTGCGGCTGATCCGATCCGCGGCATCGACGGAATTTCCGAGACGGATGGTCTTGAAGTCTCCAGCCGCAATCTTGGCCCGGGATTCGAGTTTGGCGCGATGATTGCGCAAGATGGCCGCAACGTGCTGCCAGTTGAGAACCAGAACTACAAATATGTCCCCTGGCAGTCGATCGCCGAAGTGCTGAAGCTCGAGATGAGGCGATAACGACCGCCGCCCTTGATGCTCGAACACCGTCGCCGCCAAGCTCCAGCACCAAAGTCAGTACCAAAGCCAGCAACTGGCGAGCTGCGTTCGCTTGGAAACAAGGTCATCTCCGATCCGAGGGGGCTCGAGCGTGGGGTCTGGCAGCGTTTTCCGATCAGCGCATGTTTGTTCGGTTGATCTTTGAACCCAGCGCGTCGCCCGACTGCCACGCAAGTTCGATGCGCGGTCCCAGGCGCCAGTCGCCGCATACGCCAATTCCCAGATCCTCGTCCCAGCCAAACGGCGTCCCGGCAGAAAACTGCACCTGCGCATAGCGCCACCTGTGGGCGGACGCGTGGACCGGCTGCCGATCGATGCGGGCGATGCCTGCAAATGCCCGCGCGAGCCTGTCTGCGACCCACTCTGCAGACTGCTCGATATTTTCGGTCGACCAGTCCGGCTTTGCATGGAGAGCCCAACAGGAGTACGCGCCGTTATTGCCCTTCATTAGAGCCACCCACGCAAGCGGAGATGAGTCGCTTACCCGCGCTGCCTCGAAGTCCACCCGGATGGACGATGAGAACGCAAGCATGGTCGCCCAGCAAGGTGATGTACGCGCAGCTTGCGCTTCCCGCGCCAATGCCGGTGCGATCGGCAAAAGCAAGCTGGCTGCCTGTTCGGCTGGCGCCGCAATCACGATGTTGTCGAAAGGTCCTGTCGTTGCGCCTGTCGAAAGAGAAAGCGCCCATCCTCTTGCGTCCCGCGTGCACGCCTCGACCTGGCATGAGGTTTCGACGTCGAGCCCGTCCGCCAGTGCTTTCGCCATCGCGTTCATTCCTGGTGCGCCGACAAAGCGCAGCTCGTCGGGAAGACGGGAACGGGCGGTATCCGTGATGCCGATCAGAGTATTCGGGTACCGGACGACAGCCCCTGCTGCGACAAGGCGGTCCACCTCGATGCGAAAGGCTGGATCCCGGGCCGTGAAGTACTGGGCGCCATGATCGAACCTCAGATCTGATTCACCGACCCGTATGCGTCGCGTGGCCGCTCGACCGCCAACACCCCGACCCTTGTCGTAGACTTTTACCTGATGCCCATGTGCGACGAGCCGTCTTGCACAGGCAAGGCCGGCAATACCTGCACCAACAACCGCGACATGTCTGATGACCATGATGGTGACCCGGAAATACGAAACAGATTGCGTTGCTGGTTCGTGCGCACCATCTAGAACTCATGACAAGTCCCAGGCTTACTGTGTGGTTCGACGGAGGCTGTCCGCTCTGCCGGCGTGAGATTTCATTGATCAGGCGTCTGGATTCGCGTGGCGCAATTCAGTTCGTGGACGTTGCCAGCGAGCAGGGCGATTGCCCGCTTGACCGCGCCGAACTCCTGGCAAGGTTCCATGCGAGGGAAGACGGCGGTCGGCTGCTTTCGGGTGCGGCGGCGTTCGCTGCAATGTGGAGAAGCATCCCGCTTCTTCGTCCGTTTGGACTACTCGCCAGGGGCGGCCCGGCGCTATGGATTCTCGAAAGGCTCTACGTCTTGTTCCTGCGTGTTCGTCCCGCCTTGCAGAAGCTCGCACGCTGAGTGAGGCCCGTCGCTCGGCTACTGGATCGGCTGCGCGGCGAAGTCTCCCGACTCAATCGCTGCCACACACGCGATGATGTCATCCCAGACTTGTGCTTGATGACCGGGTAATCCTGGTAAGGTTCGTCGCCGGCAGCGCCTCGGTTGATCTGCAGGGCGATGCGCGCGACCACACCTCGCCTATTGCTGGCGCGAGCTTCGCGTGGGCGCTTGGCGGTTCGACCAGTCTGACGGCGGGCTACCAGTGCCGCTTGGCCGACGATGAACGTCACGAGGCCCCCATCGGCGTGCACGTCGGGTTCTGACAGGGAAGGGGAGTTGGCGTAGGAGCCATGTCACCGGGGTGCGCTGCCGGACCTACTGCAACCCGTACCTGGCAAAGCCAACGCTGCTCTCTGTAGGCGCCTTTTGACTGCCAAGATGCGCAAGGTCAGGCCGTCAGTTGATGGCTTGGCCTGCGCCAATTCCAGTCTCGCATGCTCTTGAGGCGCGCTATTTCAATCTGCGCCGAGCTTCAGCAGAGGCGTTCTCGCGGCGCGAAGGGCTGGGAATATACCGCCCAGAAGGCCGAGCATCAGAGCCAGCTGGACGCCGGCGAGGACCTGCTGTGGACCAATGTTGAAGTCGAAGACAACTTGTGTGAAGCCGCCGCCGAGTGTGGACGCGGTCAGCCCGTTGAAAAGCAGGTATGCCGCTCCCGCCCCAACAAGACCCCCAGCCAACGCGAGCACGACGGACTCTGTTATGGCTCCAGCGAAGGCTGGAAGGCCGCCAAACCCGATGGCGCGCAAGGTCGCAAGTTCCTTGCTGCGCGCTTCGACCGCCGCGTACATGGTGTTCAACGCACCCGCAAGAGCGCCGAAGCCCAGCGTTATCGAAAGCGCCCATCCGAAGAAGACGAGATACTGCAGGGACTGTGCTTCGCCAGCGAAGTGCTCCTTCTCTGTCTTGACGTCGACCTGAAGACGCGGCTCGCTCGCAACGAAAGCCTTGATCTCGGCGAGCGCCGCAGGGGACCCGAGACGGGCGCGCAGCGCCTGAACCGTTGGCCCGCGGTTGAACAGGCTCTGCACGACGGGCAGGTCAGCCCACAGTTCGCTGTCAAAAACTGTGCCGGGAACCTCGAAGACGCCGACAACCTTCCACGTGCTTCCGGCAAGTTGCAGCTCGGTATTGAGGTCAAACCCGCCGAACTCGCGAACAACACCGGCGCCAACGATCATTTCATTGGTGCCAGCTTCGAACATCCTCCCGGAGCTGATGCGGAAACCAGGTCGAAGTTCTTGAGCCCGCGATGTAACGCCGCGCAGGGACACGTTCGCCTCCCCGCCACCGGCCCGACGGGTTGCCCCAACAACGACATAGAGCTCTGGCGACGTAATTGGACGGCCGGCAGCATCACGTGCAATGCCAGGCGCCTCTTCCAGAAGGCGTACGGCCTCAGACGACATGGCCGAGTTGAGTTCTGCCTCCGATCCAGT
>JBMOGP010000137.1:0-6502 GCA_049318285.1 Hyphomonadaceae bacterium | reverse complement strand
ACGACGACTCGCGAATCGCCATTTCGCCGCTGACAACCTCCCCGCCCGGCATCGCACTGGCGACTGCCTGTGCGACGGCAGCGTAGGAAAGCCGCACCGCGTACACCGTAGCGATCACGAAGAGCGGCTTGTCACTCAGCAGCATGCGAACATGATCAAGGAGCTTCGGGAAGTCGGACTCGAAGCGCCATGTCTCATTTTTCGGTCCACGACCGAACTTCGGTGGGTCGAGAACGATAACATCATACCGCGATCCGCGACGCAACTCGCGCTCGACGAACTTCATCGCATCGTCGGTGATCCAGCGGATCGGCGCGCCGTCGAGACCGGAGAGTGCTGCGTTCTCGCGGGCCTGTGCGATGGATTTAGGGCTGGCATCGAGATGGACGACGTCTGCTCCGGCCTTGGCGAGAGCAAGCGACATCATGCCGGTGTAGCCAAACAGATTGAGCGCCTTGATGGGGCGGCTCGCGGCTCCCACCTTCTCCAGGGCCCAGCGCCAGTGGACAGAGTGCTCAGGGAACACGCCCATGTGGCGGAACGCGGCCAGACGCGCTTTCAGCTTCAGTCCATTCCAGGCGATGGGCCAGTCATCAGGCGGCTGCTTTCCTGTGAACGTCCAGGCGCCACGGTCATCGTCCTCGTCCTTGCCGGAGGCAAAAATGGCATCAGCTTTCCAGCTGGCGACCGGCGTTGAAGGCTTCCAGAACGCCTGCGGATCTGGACGGTTGACGCGCACTTTGCCGAAGCGTTCCAGCTTGCGCAGATCGCCCGAGTCCAGCAGCTGGTAATCAGTCCAGTCGTCGCTGGTGAGAAGGTGAAAGTCGGAGGCGCTCATCGATTTGCGCCCTTGTAGCCTGATCTGCGCCAGGCTTCGTAGATCATCACACTGGCGGCAGAGGCAAGGTTCAGGCTGTCCGCCTTGCCCATCATCGGGATGCGTACCAGTTCATTGCAAGCGGTCTCCACATCGGGCGGCAGGCCGGACTGCTCGTTGCCCATGAGGATGATCGAGCGATCGCCATAGTCGGCCTTGTCGTGGGCATGGTCGCCGTGCATGGAGGCGGCGATCACGCGGGCGCCAGATGTAGCGCGCCATGAATTGAACTCTGCGAAACCTGCAGCAGCAACGCGCATGGCGAACAGCGAGCCCATGGTGGCGCGTACGGTCTCGATGCTGAACGGGTCGCAGGTTGTTCCGATGAGGATGACGCCGTCACAGCCCGCAGCGTCGGCCGTGCGGATGACTGTGCCGAGATTTCCGGGGTCGCGGACCTCATAGAGAGCGACGAAGCGGCGCGGGCCATCGGTAGGGAAGTCAGCGAGGGGCGTCAGCCTTTGCCTGAACGCCGAGATCACCATCTGCGGATTGTCCTTGCGGGACAGTGTCGCGAGGATCTTTTCTGTTCCGGTGAGCACCCGCGCCCCCGCGGCCTTCAGGCGGAGGAGCAGGTCACGCGTCTGTGGGCGGTCAAGCGCAGCCTGGCTGGCGAAGGCATAAGCGGGAAGCCACCCATTCGCGAGCGCCTCCTCAGCGTGACGCGCGCCTTCGGCCAGGAACAGGCCGGTCTCAACCCGCTCGCGCTTGCGTTCCAGCGAGCGCAGAAGTTTCACCGTGTCGTTGGCCGTTGACGAGATATGTTCGAACATGGGTCGATCGTCGGCCATGCTCAGGCTTTCGACTTGTAGGCGAGGGATTGTGCCTGTGCGTCCCAATCACCCTTGCCGTCGAAGTTCACGATCCGGACCTTGGTGAATGCATTTGGGTCATCGAGACAACGCAGGTTCACGCTGTAGCCGTCGGGGTTCGAGCGGGGGACGTAGAAGCTCTTCACCCCGCAGACCGAGCAGAACAGGTGTTTCGCCGCGCCTGTATTGAACGTGTAAGATGTCAGCCTGTCCTGGCCTTTCGCAAGCCTGAAACGCGCAGCCGGCACGATGATGTGCAGGAAGCCCGTTCGTGCACAGATCGAGCAGTTGCAGTCTTCGACTTCGAGGCTGTCGGGCAGCAGCGTCTCGAAGCGGATGCTGCTGCAGTGACAGCCGCCGGCGCGCCAGGTCATGATGTCGGGCATCTGGCGTCCTGTCAGCGGCAGGAGCGGACAATGCCCGACAGCTTGTCGCGGTCGAGGTTCATCGTGATCAGGTTAAAGCCCTGGCCAGAGGCGCCATCGGGCTCGCTGGTCAGGATCTGGAAGCGGGTGGCGCCGGAGAGCACATCAAGGAAGCGCGGCGTCAGGTCTATCGTCACAGACACATGGCCACGTTCGGTGACCTTGGGCGGCTCCATGATCTCGTAGGGTTGCAGCGCTATATTGCGGACGTCTGCAAAACCTTCCGGGGATTGCGCATCCATCTGCCAGATTGCGGACAGTCCCTTGCCGGCGAGATCGACAATCCGCTGTCCGTCGATCGGACCGTTGGCGCGGCTGACATCGTGGACGAGCCAGAGATACAGGCGGGGCGTGTTGGTGCGGTTGCAGTAGATCTCTACCTTGTCGCGGCGCCACTGGTCGCCGTGGAGATACTGCAGGAAAAACTGTCCCTGGCTATCGGTCTGGAACTCCCAGGACTCGGTCCGGAACTCGTAGATGATCTTGTATTCGCGCAGCTTGTCTTCCGGCAGCGTGTTGATGGCTTCCGGTCCCGCGCGCGACATTTCGGCGATGAAAATCGGGTCGACGCCCATGGAACGCACGTATTCCACGACGACCCCGTTGGCGACCTGAAGCATCGTCAGCGCTTCGTTGAGGTCAGGGCAGTAGTTGACGTTCGGCATTACGACCCACGGATAGCTGGCCAGTGCCTTGCGCTTGTCGACGCAGTTCATGCTGACCTGGTGGACTGCGTAGATCGAGCCGGGTTTCACCTCGCGCTTCACGCCGCCGAGGAAGGCGAGTGAGCAGGCTGACACGCAGTGGCCTGGATAGACGCGGCTGTTGAAGTCGAGGTCGATCAGATTGGCCTGGGCAGGATCGCGTGTGTTGCGGGCGACACCGGTGTTGAGCTCAGCGCGCCTGACGAGGCGGCCGAGTTCCATGCCAGCGCTGAGGTCGCCGCCAAGGGAGTTGAAATAGATCATGCGATCGCGGGTAATCTGCGCCGACCGCTGCAGGAAGGAACGGAAGGCGGCAGGCGTCTCGGGCGTGAAGTCGCCATCTGCGAAGATCGCGGGCTGGTCGCCATAAACCACGCCCCACTCGAATGTCATCGGCCGGCCGGAGTTGTCGGCATGCGCCGGCAGGGCCGCAAGGACCCACGCCGCCACTAAAACCAGAATACCCGACAGGTATTCGCCAATACGGCCGCGCATGGCCGTCGCCTCCCGATTGAATGGGCTACATCTACCCGAGCCGCATGAGCCCGCAATAAGCGGGCCGCATTACAACCGTGCTAACCTGACGGCGAAGCCTGCCCAAAAGCGAGGCCTAATAGCTCATCGGCAGCAAGGGAGGCGGGAATTCGGCCCTCTGCGACATCACGGCGTAGGCTGGCCAGGCGGGGGGCGACATCCGGGCGAGACGCGAAACGGTCAGCCAGTCCGTCCTGGATCAGGGCGTCCAGCCAGCGCCCCTGCTGCCCCGCACGACGGCGCGAGCGGCTTCCGGACGCCTCTGTCTTCTTCCGATGGCGTTCGATTGCCTGCCAGAGTTCGGGCAGGCCCATTCCCGAGAACCCCGAAATTGTATGTACCGGCGGGGACCAATCCGGTTCCGCCTGTTCCATGATGTGGAGCGCAATCTCATAGGCGCGGGCGGCGCGTTTAGCGGCACTCTCGTCGATATCGGCCTTGTTGACGGCGATGAGGTCCGCGACCTCCAGCACGCCCTTTTTTATACCTTGCAGTTCGTCGCCCGCGTTGGGGAGCATCAGGACCAGAAAGAAATCGACCATGTCAGCGACGACGGTTTCTGACTGACCAACGCCGACGGTTTCGACAAGAATGACGTCAAACCCGGAGGCCTCGCATATCAGCATCGTTTCGCGCGTCTTGCGGGAGACGCCGCCCAGTGTATCGCCGGCGGGTGAGGGGCGGATGAAGGCGTTGTCGTCGGCGGCCAGCTTCGCCATCCGCGTCTTGTCGCCGAGGATCGATCCGCCGGAGCGGCGCGAGGTGGGATCAACGGCGAGCACGGCGACACGCAGGCCGAGCCCGGTGAGCAGCGTGCCGAAGCTTTCGATGAAGGTTGACTTGCCTACACCCGGTACGCCGGTGATGCCGATCCGCTGTGCTGCGCCCGTGTGCGGCATGATCGCTGACAGCAAGGCGCGCGCTTCGACCTGATGATCTGCGCGACGCGACTCGATCAGCGTGATGGCGCGGCCGAGCCCGGCGCGGGTGGAGAGGTCAAGGGTCAAGGGAAGTCCGCGCCTGCGCAATGATCTGGGGGTTCCTACGCTGCAGGTGCAGCGCGCTCAAGGGCGGCGAGGCCTGCTCCGCGCAACGGATCGTCAGACAAACGCACCCGCTCTCTGCAGGACAGCTCCGCCGGTCTCCAACTTGAACCGGGCTATCCCGGCGCCGGACTGCGTGTTGACGCCGCCGAGGTCGAGAACCGCCACGCCACGCCCCTTGAGGTCTCGCATAGCCGTCCAGAGAAGCAGGTTGTGCGCCGCGTTCGCGCGCCCCTCATCGCTCGTCCAGCCGACATGGTAGGTGGCGCGGCTTCCGTGTATCAGGAACAGCATTCCCGCCGCCGCATCGCGCTTCAGGTCTGCCCGATAGACTGCGAGACCGGCAGCCTTGTCGCCCCGCGCGCCGTCCGCCTTGGCGTCTTGCCAGCGTTCTGTCATGTCGACCGGCATGGCGCGATAGCCGCGCCTGGCCCGTTGCTTCGCCTCGGCCTCAAGCAGCCAGCGATACTGCGACGGCTTCACGCCGGCCTTCTGGACCACGAGGTCAGACCGCTCCGCCTTCGACAGCCTGTTGCGCCAGCCCTGGTCCATTGCGGCGCGTAACGCATCCTCATCTTTCGTCAGGTCGACCAGCACAGTCGCATCGCCCGTCATCACGCGTGACAGCCCTTTCAACCCTTCATTCGCCGCTTCGTCCGGTGTAAAGACCAGCAGCCGCGGCCATCGCTGGGGCAGTGACGACTTCAGTCGGCGGCATGCCTCGCGCTTCTCGTCGGCAGATATCCCGCCGATCCAGATTGGTCCGTGCGTGCACAGCGCGAAACGTCCTGCCATCGCAAATGGACGCGCAGCAATCTGGGCAAGGGCCGCCAGCGATCCGTCCGCTCGCCGGACTGCCGCGCGCAACACCTGCACGCCCGGCGACATGGCGTTCAGCGCGGCCCCATAGGCCCAGTCTTGCTGATAGCTCGCAGCCGCGCCGGCATGCGATTCGTCCCACGCCGCGCGGAGCGTGTCGTTCCAGCTGACTACAAGACCTGCGGTGCGACTCATTCGCTGAATCTTAGCGGTTTCCCCTCCCAATTGGTGAACAAGCTGGAGGTTCCATGGCGCGCGCCAAGATTCAAACTGTCGCAGGCCACCGTCTGCCAGAACCGCGCATCACCTTGATGGCGGTCTGGCTGGTATTCCTCTGGGTAGGCGTGCCGGTCCTCGCCCTTGGCGGCCTGCTGGACGTCATCGCCCAGACTGCTTTCGGCATCTGCACCGGGCTTTGGTGCTACGCGGCGCCATAGGCTGCTCAGCCCGTGTGCTTGCCCATCATCATCGCCAGGAAGCCGCTGAGCCTGGGAGGCTGGCCGGTGCGGAGCAGGCTGGCCTGGAAGATGCGGCCCAGCAGGATCATCTCGATCGCCACGAAAGCCGCCAGCATCGCACCCGTGCCCAGTACTTCAATGACATCTACCCCGGCGCCGAGGCGGGCGAGCATGGCGAAGGGTGTGTAAAGCGGGATCCACGACATCACGAAGGGGAAGGTCCCGTTGGGTTGCTGGATAACCGACACCATCATGAACACGACCGGGAGCATGATGGTCATGATCACCGGCATCAGATAGCCCTGCGCATCCTGAAGCGAGTTCGAAAGCGCGCCGATGGCAAGGTATAGCATCGAGATAATGAGGTAGCCGGCGAGGAAGTAGAACAGCATGGCTGCGAACATCCACGGTTCGATCGCGGCCAGCGACGGGTTCACGATGTCTGCAACGATACCCTGAACAGAGAGCGCTGCGCCCACGGCGGCCCCAACCCATACACCGAGAATGGTGAGGCCGATCGCGCCGAGACCGAGCAGCTTGCCATACATCAGGTCCGCCGGGCGAATGGCGGCGAGAATGGATTCCAGCAGCTTGTTGGAGCGCTCCTCGATCACGCCCTGCAGCATCATCGATCCGGTGGTCATCACCGTGACCAGCAGTAGGTCGACCATGGCCAATGGCAGGGCAGACCGGATTGCCACCTGCTCCCGGCCTGCGCCCTGCGGAGGTGCGCTGAGATCGATTGGCGTTGCGATGTTGGCGATGCTCGTTACAATCTCCGGCGCCAGGCCGCTGGTTTCCAGCGCAGCGGCGCGCTGCACGCGTGTGAT
>JBMOGP010000136.1:0-6541 GCA_049318285.1 Hyphomonadaceae bacterium | reverse complement strand
GCGAAGAACCCGGAGATGTGGTCGGCGGAGGTGCTCGGCCATGTCGCGCGCATGTGCGCGCCGGGCGCGCGGGCGGCGACGTATACGGTGGCGGGGGATGTGCGGCGCAACCTGCAAGCCGTGGGCTTTGAGGTCGCCAAGGTTCCGGGCCATGGGCGCAAGAAGGAGCGGCTGGAGGCACAGCTTGTTGTGGGTGGTGCGTCACGGGCCGCCTCGCCGAAAAGCGTGGCCATCATTGGCGGCGGGATTGCAGGGGCGTGTGCGGCGCGCGCGTTTGTGCGGCGCGGATGCGCGGTGACGGTTTACGAGCAAGGCGAACAGTTGGGCGCGGGTGCAAGTGGCAATCCGATCGCGCTGGTGATGCCGCGGCTGGATGCTGCGGACGGGCCTGCGGCGCGGGCGCTGCTGGAGGCGTGGCTGTATGCGCGGCGGTTCTATGCGGAGCTGGGCGCGGATGCGGTGCAGGCCCTGGATGCCGTGCATCTGCCGCGCGGCGAGCGAGAGCTTGGCAGGTTCGCGAAGCTGATGGCGGATACGCCGCTGGATGAGACGCTGCTGCAGGCCGAGGACGGGGGGCTTCGGCATGCGGGCGCGGTGGCCGTGCGACCTGAGGCGGCTCTGCCGCAGCTGATGGCAGGCGCGGAGGTGAGGCTTGGCGCGCGGGTGTCGTTGGTAGCTGACGTTGATGCGGACCTGATTGTGCTGTGTGCAGGGATGGGCGTGGCGGAAATTGCTGGCGGTGGAGCGCCACCGGTTGAGGGGCGGCTGGGCCAGGTGGACTGGGTTGCGACGGAGGCTGATCCGCGCGCTGTGGCGGATGGCGGGTATGCGGTCGAGGCGTTCGGGAAGCTTGTGTTTGGCGCGACGTTCGAGGCGGCAGCTGGCGCGCCGCGGGTGAGCGAGGCGGCGACGAGACACAATCTTGAGGTTCTGGCGCGGTTGCGACCGGATGTGGCGGCGGCGGTGAGCGCTCGCGTGGCAGTCGCGGCCGATAATGGAGGGTCGCGAGCCGCGGTGCGGGCGACAACGCAGGATCGGTTGCCGTTTGCGGGGGCGCCGCCGGACAAGGAAAAGGCGCCGGACGGCACTCCGGCGCCTTCAGAGCGTCACCGCCTGATAGGCGGCCTCGGCTCGCGCGGCTTTCTTTGGGGGCCACTGCTTGCCGAGATCGTCGCGTCGGAGGCTTTCGGTGAACCATCGCCCGTTGAGCGACACGTCGCCGAATGCCTTGATCCCGGGCGATTCAAAGCCCGCGCGATGAAGCGCGGAAAACCATAGTCAGGCACGCGGCTGGGGTTGTGTCTCTTCCCGACGGAGCCGTTCGATCTCGTCAGCAAGACGGCGGTCGTCGTCAGTAACGAGTTTTTCCAGAACACGGACGCGATCCTTGAGGCGCGCGACATCCTTGTGCAGGTCGGAGACGATACCGCCGAGTTGGGCGGCCTCGCCTTCGGACGCGCGGCGACCCGCGCGGACCCTGTCGCGCTCCAGCTTGATACCCTGCTGCACAATGCCGGCAATCGAGCCGATCAGAATGACGCCCAGCGCAAATTCGAAGAAGCCGAGCATCATGATCACACACTCCTGTCTTCGCGCAGGCGATCGATCTCGCCGGCGAGTTTCCTGTCGCCGTCGGTCGCGAGGCGTTCGAGCACCGCGACGCGATCCTTGAGGCGCTGGATCTCACTCATCATTTCGGAATCGGATGCTGATGAGAGGCGATTGGCCTGTGCCATGTCGAGCTTCATCTTCTGCGACTTCAGAACGGCGCTGCTGATGATGGCGATGATGCCACACATGATGCCAAGTAGGGGAATGAGAATGCCAGCATTTTCCATTGTCTAGATCCTGCGTTCCGAGCAAAGCCGCTCTATGTGCGAAGTTCTTTCGATCTCTAGCGCGATACGCGCCTCGTCCTGCACGGCCAGGCGCTCAAGGACCGCGACGCGTTCGGCAAGACCTTCGGCAAGGCGTGTCGTCTGGTCAACGCGTTCAAGGAGCGCGCGGAACCGGTCGCTGCGTTCATTGCCTTCGGCGTCGTAGAACAGAGTGCCCTCCGAGCCGAACATTTCCTCCCAGAAGTCATTGGACTTCTGGCGGGCGCGTGTCGACGCGCCGACAAGCTCGGGCAATTCATCCCAGGCTATCCTGCTGTCACTGGCGTCCATTTTTCTTCCAACACCCATTCTTGCCTGAAACACAAAAGGTCCGCTCATTGTGCCGGCGTCCGTACACCCTGCAGGCCCGCGATCTCGTCCGAAAGGCGGCGCTCGTCATCTGTCGCAAGGCGTTCAAGCACTTCGACGCGCTGGCGAAGCTTGGCCATCTCGGTGGTGTTGGCGGCCACGATCTGTCCGAGGCGGGCCGCGTCGCCCACACCCGCCTTCAGCGCCAGCCTTTTCTCCTCATGGGCAAGCGCCATGCGGATGATCTGCACGGACGCCGCCATGATGACGGTGATGCCTATGACGATTGAAATGACGATCGCTTCCATCACGTGCCCCCCTCTGGCCGGTCACGTAGCTTCTCGATCTCCGCAGCGAGGCGGGACTCCCGTGCTTCCTTGTCGAGATCCAGGATCAGGCGCTCCAGCACCGCAATGCGCTCCTGCATGGAATCGATCGTCGTTTCCATCTCGGCAACCTGTGCCTTGAGCTGCTCGACTTCGCCGAGGTTGGGGCCAGTCTGTTGGCCGTCCATGCCCCAGTCGGAATTGAGACCCCATTGCTTCATGCTTTCGGCGTCGAAGCCCCAGAATTTCGGATCCTTGAAATGGCTCCAGTCGCCCTGCCCCGCGCGGCGGGCGGCGAAGCGGGCGCGCCATGCTGCACGCTTGGCTTCGCGTTCGATACGCCGGGCTTCGCGGCTCTTGCCGTGTCCGTCGCAGTCATGGTCGCGCATGTGCGTGCCCCTCTCAACGCAGCTTTTCGATTTCGGCGGCGAGGCGGGCCTCGTCGTCGGTATGCAGACGGCCGAGCGGCGCGGGCCGCGGCGGATCGGCATCCAGGAAGCGCGGTTGCTTCCCGTTGGGTGCGAAATTGCCCTGAACCGGGGCCGGCGTAGCGTCTTTCTGCATCAGCATACTCCTGTCCCTGCCATTGATGATGTCAGACCGGGGGACGACCGCGGTCGCGCAGACTGTCGATCTCGCGCGAAAGGCGGCGGTCGTCGTCGGTGACCAGACGTTCAAGGACGGCAACGCGATCTGTCAGTCTGTCGATCTGCTGCTGCATCTGGCCGATGATGGCCTGATCTTCGCGCGAACCGCCGGCTATCATCTGCGCGCGCTTGTTCTTTCCATCCTGGACCAGCCAGACGATAGCGACGACCATCGCGAAGGGCGCCGCGACTGCAATAACGCCTTCCATCTACAACCCCGTTCCTTTCAGCGTCACCGAAGGACGCCAGTTGATGCCAAAGTCGCAGTCGGGTGGGCAACCGCGGGAGGCGACGTCAAAGGTGAGGCCATCCTCGCTGCCCCCGAAAACAATTGTCATCTCTCCAGCGTCGAGATGCACAGCACCAAACCGGGTAGCGGCTGTCAGGGCGGCAAGCCCGGTCACGAGCAGCGCTGCGGCGCATGCTATCCTTGTCTGGAGCGGGCTGATGTGAAGTTTGCGAGCCATGCTGTCCCTCTGTTGTGTCTGGGGCTCTGTATTGGTTCGTCGTCCGGCGCGGCGGCTGCCTGGGGAGGATTTGTCAGCCGCCGCGCCGTGGGAAGTCTAGCGACCTTCGAGGTCACGGAATTCGCGCTTCAGTTTCCATTCTTCGGAGGTCACGGCGCGCTCCATGCGGGCGAGGCGGTCATCCATGTCCTTGAACTTGTAGCGGATGTTCGAGAACGTTTCGCGGGGGCGGTCGGAGACCGAGGTCCAGAAGCGTTCTTCATCCGGCGTCAGGTTGCGCGGACGGTAGGGCTGGTAGGGCGTGATCGCCCAGACCACGAAGTAGACCGGGATGATGAAACCTACGCCTGTGAAAAGAAGAATGGTGGCGCCGATTCGGGTGATGGTCGGGTCCCAGCCCATGCGCTCGGCGATGCCGCCGCAGACGCCGGCGATGATCTTGTCACGCGAGCGGTAGAGCCGCTTCGGGTTAGGAGATGAAGTGAAATCGTCGCGCATCAGTTGATGTCCCCACGGGTGGATTGTGTCGGGCGCGGGCGGATCGGAGCAGCGTCAGGTTCGAGCAGGCGCTCGAGGGTCTCTATCCGGCGCTCCATGGTGCGGGCGGAGCGCCAGAGGTCCTCGAGCATCCTTTCCTCGTCCTCGGTGAGGTTTCGCGAAGAACGGTTCTTCGAGATGTAGTGGAGGATCATCCACGGGAGGACGACGAAGAGCGAGACGATGGCCACCAGGCCTAGGCTCATGCCCATGAACGCTTCCGGATTCATCAGGCGCCCTCACCTTCGCCAGTTTTGCGACGGACCGGCGCCGGAGCCGGTGCAGGCGAACCGCCGCCGCGGCGGCGTTTGATTTCGGCGAGTTCCTTTTCGATCGACTCTTCAGCCGCGAGCTCCTGGAACTGCGCCTCGAGGGAACGATCGCCAACATTGATGAGATCGGCATAGGCTTCCATCTCGTCGACCTTGCGTTCGATCTGGCCGTAACGGCGCATCGCCTCGTCAACCTTGTTGACCTCGATGCGCGAGCGCATCGCGATGCGTTGTTCGGCGGCTTCGCGGCGGACGACGAGCGCGCGATGCTTCGTCTTTGCTTCGTCCAGTTTCGCTTGCAGCTTCTCGAGATCTTCCTGGCGGCGGATCGAGACTTCCTCGATTGTCTTCAGAGCCTGGCGGCGGCCGTCGATTTCGCGTTCGGCGCGTTGCTTGGCGGAGAGGGCGCCGCGGGCGAGGTCTTCACGCCCCTTTTCCACGGCGAGCTCGGCCTTGGCTGTCCAGTCGAGGCGGGTCTGCTCGAGCTGCGTGATGTCGCGCTCGTACTCCTTCTTGTCAGCCATCGAGCGGGCCGCTGCGGAGCGGACTTCGACGAGGCAGTCTTCCATTTCCTGGATGATGAGGCGGGCGATCTTCTCGGGATCCTCCGCCTTGTCGAGCATCGCGTTGATGTTCGAGTTGATGATGTCAGAGAGACGGGAGAAAACGCCCATGTCAGAACCTTTCGTAGAACCTTCTCGGGGGATGGTCTTCTTGGTGTTGGTGGTCTTGTGCCGATGAAGAGGTGTTTGGGGAGGTCAGAAGAGGATGCGCGCGATCAGGAAGCCGGCGATAAAGAACCCCCAGCTTTCGAACGGTCTCCGGCTCATCCAGCTTCCAAAACGTCCCAGTGGGCTGGGCTTCTCGTAGGGATCGCGGTGGTCGGAGTAGCGCATCTTTGGCTCCTGTGGTCGCCGGTGTGACCCCGGCATGAATCATTGTTTGCAACCTCCGTGCCAGTTTTTCGATAACCATGCATATCCCTGTATTATTGATGTTTTTGAATTTTTCCACTGTGTGCAGGTAACTATTCTGGTAAAAATCGCCACTCGGTTATTGGCGATTTAAGCCAAGTTGTGGTAGTTCTCGCCACATGCGCTCACCCTCGCCTCCCGAGCTGATCGGACAATCCGCGACGTGGCTCGAGAGCCTCGAAAGGGTCTCGCTCGCGGCGCTGGTCGAGCGGCCGATCCTGGTGATCGGGGAGCGCGGGACAGGCAAGGAGCTGATCGCCGAGCGCCTGCACTATCTGAGCCCGCGCTGGGACAAGCCGTTCGTCAAGGTGAATTGCGGGGCGCTGTCGGAAGACCTGCTGGATTCCGAACTGTTCGGGCATGAGGCAGGCGCGTTCACGGGCGCAACAAAGCGGCGGCAGGGGCGGTTCGAACAGGCTGACGGGGGCACGCTGTTCCTCGACGAAATCGCAACCGCCTCGATGCAGGTTCAGGAGAAGCTGCTGCGCGTGGTGGAATACGGACAGTTCCAGCGACTGGGGGGCGAGGACACGATCACCACGGATGTTCGGATCGTTGCGGCAACGAACGTCGACCTTCCCGCGCGGGCGGCCGAGGGACGCTTTCGTCCTGACCTGCTGGATCGACTTGCCTTTGACGTCATTACGCTCGCGCCGCTGCGGGCGCGGCCGGAGGACATCATCCTGCTGGCTGAGCATTTCGGGCAGAGAATTGCGCGAGAGCTGGAGGGCGACTTTCCGGGCTGGTCGCGCTCGGCGCTGGAGGCGATGTGCGGCTATGGCTGGCCGGGGAATGTCCGTGAACTGAGGAATGCGGCGGAGCGGGCGACGTTTCGCACCATGGCGGCGCAGGTCAATGGAGCGCCGCTCGGTCCGGTAACGCTGACGGTGGATCTGCTCGATCCGTTCAATTCGCCCTGGCGTCCGGCGAAAGACCTGTCGGCACCGACCCCTGCCCCGCCGCCTCCGCCGCAGCAAGCAGCCGTCGCGGTCAAGCCGATCGCTTTTGCGCCGTCGAAATCGGACGGTCCGGTGGATTTCAACGCAATCATCGCCGAGCTCGAGAAACGGATGATCGAGGCGGCGCTGGAGAAATTCCACGGCCACCAGAAGAAGGCGGCCGAGCATCTGGG
>JBMOGP010000135.1:0-6546 GCA_049318285.1 Hyphomonadaceae bacterium | reverse complement strand
GGGTGGCGGTGCGGCCGGGGGTGGGGGTGGGAATCGTTCGGGCGGGGGTGGGCGCAGGCGCGGGCCGGCGGTTTGACCGTCGAATCACCGCGTTGATGACGCGCCGGACCCTACCCGCGGCTCGAGGAATGGCATGAATTGCCATTGCTTGCCAGTCATGGCACGCTTTGGCTCTCTAGGAGTGACCCATGCAGAGCATGAACATCTCGCTGCCTGAGCCCCTCAAGCAGTTTGTGGACGGGCAGATCTCGACCGGTCGCTACAGCAGTGCCAGCGAGTACATCCGCGAACTCATCCGCGCCGACGAGAAGCGGAAGGCGGAAGAACTGCTCGAGGCCAAGTTGCTGGAAGGCCTGAACAGCGCCGAGAGCGAGCTGACCGCGGCGGACTGGACTGACCTCCGCAAGGAAGCCTTGGCCAAGGTCGAAGCCAGAAAACACTCGCGCTGATGCCGGTTGTCCGTCATCGCGAAGTCGCCAGGCGCGACCTGGTGGAGCACTTCGTTTACTTGGCGGAAAACGTCGGGCTCGATACGGCCGAACGTTTCCTGGCGCAAGCACAGGCCACCTTCGAAGATCTGGCGAGGCAGCCCCTGATGGGCGCACCGCTGAACCTGAAGCGCCCCGAGTTGACCAAGATC
This sequence comes from Hyphomonadaceae bacterium, assembly GCA_049318285.1. GTDB lineage: Bacteria > Pseudomonadota > Alphaproteobacteria > Caulobacterales > Hyphomonadaceae > UBA7672. Next base: position 5,906 of record JBMOGP010000135.1, on the reverse strand, counting down.
CGAAAGTGGCGAATGAGGCACTTCGAGAATCATCTGGTGTTCTATGAGCCGCGATCCGACGGCGTCACTGTCGTTCGCGTACTGCACGCCGCCAGTGACTGGTGGGGCCTGTTCGGGGTCGAGGGCAAGTAGGAGCCTGGGCGATCGAGTGCGGTCGCTGTGATCAGGAAATCTGCGGGATTGAAGTGATCCCGCTCGGGAGGAGTGCGTTGAAATACTTGGTCGCCATGACCCGGGGTGACGACCATCACGCGTACGGGACGGCGGTGCCCGACCTGTTCGGCTGCTTCTCGGCGGGCGATACGTTCGAGGAGGCGATCGCGAATACGACCGAGGCGATCGAATTGCAGATCGAGTCGCTGCTCGACGCCGGTGATGTCCCTTCCGAGCCGAAGCCGGCGCATGAATGGCTGGCCGACCCGGCTTTTTCCGGGTGGATCTGGGCGGTCGTTACTGCCAACGAGAAGGCAAGGCCCCTCGGCTAGTCGTGTTGGGCACATAGCTCAAATCACGACATTCCGGATGGGCTCGGATCGCGCGCGAGATCGATATCGTCACCGTCGAACAGCGGGGATTGCCGCATGAAATCGACCAACGATTGACTGGCACCCGTGAGCCGCTCGTAGTCGGCCCGCGACACCATGACAGCGACCTCTCGCCCATGCCGGGTGATGGACTGCGGCCCCGTCTGTTCCGCGTCGCGCACCAGCTCGGACAGGTGTGCTTTGGCTTCCTGGATCTGCCATGACCTCATGGAGTGGCCTGCTCCTCACGGTGTGCGTCGGCGCCGGCCCGCGCCGACCTTGGCTGCTCGCGACTTTGCTTTAATGAGTTCGGCCTCGCGGCGCATGCTCGAGGCGACGAAGTCGGCGAAGGGGACGATGTTCCCGCGAGCGCTGGCCGCGTCCAGGGCCGCCATGTAGTCGCTGCGTCGTTCCAGTTCGATGACCGTCCACGGGTAGCCGCCCGAGGCCAACATCGCATTCATCAGGAACCTGCCCATCCGGCCGTTGCCGTCGGGGTAGGGGTGCGTGAACACGAAGATGAAGTGCCCGAGCACAGCGCGCGCACAGGCGTGCGTCTCGGACTCGAGCAGATCGAACATCGCGGGCATCATCTCTCGAACGGCTTCGACCGGCGGCGGCACGTGCGCCGCGTTTCGGATGTAGACCGGGTGCCCGCGGTATCCGGCAAGGTCCTGGGCCCTCAGGAGCCCGGCGGTCACACTGGGCGCGAAGAGCTCGCGGTACCAGGTCCGGTGATCGCGCGACACGACGATCCCGGCGTTCGAACCGGTCAGGATCCTGCCGATGGAGGCCTCGACCTCGATGCGGGCCTGGTAGTAGCCGCGCGCGGCCATGGCGTCGCGCGACTGTGCGTCGGCTTCGTGGTTCGCCGGATTCCAGCCGCCTTCGGCGACCCGCTCGATGAGTTGATCCGTGACGCGGTAGCCCTCGATGGAAAGGGAGTTGTAGGCGTCGCGGAGGTACGAGTCCTTGACCGCCGCCAGATACGCCGCCGGGGCAGCCGGCAAGCCCGGCGCCGGCGGGAAGGCGCCGATGATGTCTTCGCGCATCGATGCCCACATCAGGCGGATGCGGGTGACATAGGGTGATTCGCCGCGAAGGATGTTCAGCATCGGCGGCGGCTCTGCGAAGGGATTCGTCTCCGACACCGTGTGTCCGACGCGCCTCATGGTGGAGAGGATGTCATCTGCGATCGCGTCCTGGCCGCAGGCTCTCAAGGCACCGGCCAGCCGACCGGCGACCACGCTGTGGCTGCCCTCCAGGAGTTGCCGTGCCAGGGCGCTGGCGTCCTTCAAGCCGAGCAACGCGATCTGGGCGTCCCGCGCGTAGGTTCGGTAGAAGGACTCCGACACGCGCACCAATGCATGGTCGAGCGTCATCGCTCGCAATCCGGCAACGCGCGTGCGATCGCCATCAGCCGGGAAGTCCTTCGCCCGGTAGTCGAGGAGGGTGTGTCCGGCCGGCAACCGGACGACCGAGTTCCCGCCTGCCGGCGCGTTGACGACCACCTGTGCCGGCAACGAGGTGTTGCCTGCGTGAAGGCGGATCGAGTGGTCGGCCCCGACACACCACGCGGTGCCGAATCGATCCTCGCAGTAGCGCGCGATGAAGGTGCTCGCGCTGGCGTACCAGGCCGTGGTTTCGCCGTTGCTTTCGCCAGGCCGCGAGGGCATGTACCAGCCCTTGATCACGGTTCTCAGGAAGCCCGCGTCGACCAGGGACTCGCGGACATCCCTGCTCAGCTCGCTCGTGCGCAGGACCGTCAGCCCACTGTCCTGCAGCCGCTTCAGCGAGATCAGTGCGCTGGCCAGCCGCCGTTGGGAGGGTGTCTCGGCGGCCATGGTGTTATCGTCGCTAGGGAATCATGCTGGATGATAGCTATGAGATTGTGATGGGTCAACGCTAGGAAATGATGCGCGAGCTGGAATCGCATCAGGTCGGCGATTGGATATGCCGCCCAAGTCAGACGAGGCTGATCCGGCGGATCTGCAATTCGAACGGGCCGGCCTGGCGGGCGGCGATCATCAGGCCGACCTGGCGGATACGCGCGGGATCGAGCGCGGGTGCGTGGGTGACTTCGCGTCCGCGGAAGCTGGCGCGAAAGTCGGCCAGGGGCAGGTGCAGGGTCTGCCAGTCGGTGCCCGCGGGCGTGAAGCGGGCTTGGTAGTTGAGGCTGTCGAAGCCGTCGTCGGTCAGCAGGCTGAGCTTGAACTGCTTGGTGTCGCCACGCACTTCGATCAGACAGGTCCGGGCCCCTGGGCGCCCGTGCTCGCCCGGGCTGGATCGCACGGAGGCGAAGCCGCCGTTTCGCTCCAGCGAGACGGTTCCCTCGAACACGGCGTGTCCTGCGGGATCGGCGCGCAGCGTGCTGCGCGAGACGCCGCCCATCACGCGGTCGTCGATGGCGTGCCAGCCGTGTGCCGCGTGCGGCTCGGTGAAGTCGAACAGCAATGGGGGCATGGACGGTGCCGTTGTAGTCTTACCGGCTGGGAAATCCGAACCGCGCTGCGCGCGCGCGGAGGGTCGTGATTACGTCGCCAAGGTCCATCGGCGCCAGCGTGTTCTTGTGGTCGAAGAAGTCCTTCATGCGGTTAACGGTCATGCCGTGACGGCCTCGATGTAGGGGCGCATGACGTTGGCTACCCGGCCGCGTGTGGCGTGGCGCCAGAGGTCGTCCAGCGTGAACTTGCGCTGGCTCCAACCGTCGCGCAGCGCTTCGAGTGCCACGTCCAGGCCGATCTTGTTCCGGAACCGGAAGCAGTCGACGACGGTCCGGGCTGCGCTGAAGACCGGTACCTTGACCCCGTCGATGTCGAGGCGGTCGATGCCATCGGCGAGGGCTCCGTGCGACATGCGCACGACGCGGAGGGCGGGCTGATCGAGCCGGGGGCTCGCCATGTGCAGCGGGATCGCGATCCAGACCTCGTGCGGGGCCTGGGTGCCGATCTCGTGGACTCGCAGGGCCGACAGCAGGCAGACCACGCCCTTTGGCACGCGGGCCGAGACTTCTGCCAGCGAGCGGTGTTCGCTGATCTCGGCGTCTGGTAGTCCGTAGAGGCCGCGCGCCACGCGTTGGAGCTTGCCGGCCTGCACCAGGCGCGTCAGCGCGACGGTGGGCAGGCCGTGCTGCGCCACGTCTCGCGCGCGCAGCAGAGTTCGGGCACGTGCGAGGCGCAGCACCTGCTGTTCGTGGGTGGTGGCGCTCGGGGCGGCGCTGGCCTTCATGGGCGCGGTGTGTTGTGAAATAGCTGTGAAAGTAAATATTCACAGTAACTATACAACACCTCCTGGCGCGAAGTGGTCGGCCCCTTCGATGGTGGGCAGGCCTTTGGTGCGGGCCTCGTTCGCGACGTAGTCCTTCAGGACTTGGTCCATCCGACCTTGCCAGCCGTCGCCGGTCGCCCGGAAGAAATCCACGACCTCAGGGCTGTACCGAACAGTCAACGACACCTTGGTGGGCGCGCGCTGCGGGCCGCGCACACCCACACGACGAGCCGTTCGACCGGCGTCCCACTCGGCGTCGGTGAGCGGCCGCGCGTCCGGGTCCGCATTCGCGGCAGCCGTGATTGCTGCGTCTTCCGCAGCCGTCGGGACAATCGTTCCGGGCTTGAGCTTCGGCATAACGCTTGATCTCTAGTTCGTTGGCTTTGCGCAGGCTGAGTTTATCGTTACTACAAAATGTTGGTGCTCCTTCACGCCGTCGACCCTTGGGCATCTTGAAGATTCAGCTCGCCAAGCATAGAATGTGTATCAACTGAACAGTCTGTACACATCGTGCGCACGAACATCGTCATCGACGACAAGCTCATGCAGGCCGCACTCGAGGCAACCGGCATCAAGACGAAGCGCGAGGTGGTCGAGCAGGGGCTGCGAACGCTGCTGCGCTTGAGCCAGCAGACCGAGCTCCGCAAGCTGCGCGGCAAGTACGCGTGGGAGGGCGACCTGCCGGCCATGCGACGCGACACGTGATCCTCGTCGATTCGAGCGTCTGGATCGCCTTCTTCCGAGGCACGCCGACCCGCGAGGCAGAATGGCTCGACAGGAACCTCGGGATCGAGCCGCTGGTCGTCGGCGATCTGATCCTCGCGGAAGTGCTGCAAGGCTTCACCGACGACCGAGGTTTCGATGAAGCCAGGCGCATGCTCGGGCGACTCGAGCAGTTGACGCTGGGGGGTGCTGAGATCGCGGTCGAGGCTGCCGAGAACGACCGTCGCCTACGTAGGCTCGGTGTAAAGGTCCGAGGAACGGTCGATGTGCTCATCGCAACCCGGTGCCTGGTCGACGGACTGTGGTTGCTGCACGGCGATCGGGACTTCGATGCTTTCGAGCAGCATTTGGGGCTGCGGGTGGTCCCGGCGTCACTCGACGACCTACGGTGACCTTTACGTAGTGCAAGCAACGAGTTCCGCGGCACATCGCGGATCATCACGTCAGTCCATCTGTATCGGCCGAATGGTCGAAGAACCGTGCGTTTTTTCCGCCGACATGCTCCTACCATCGCCTTGTCGAGACATCGACCGGATCCTCGCCCTTGTTCGCGGGGTTGACTCACGGCCAGCTAGTGTATAAAATTTTATACCCGTGATTGGGGAACCTCGGCAGAAAGAAATCAGATGGGTTGGCTCGTCCTACGATGACCTTTTGGCTTTTCCGAAGGAATCCAGAAGAGAGGCGGGGTTCCAACTCAGTATGGTTCAGGCGGGCCTCGATCCAACGGACTGGAAGCCGTTCGACGAAGTCGGCTCAGGCACACGCGAGATTCGTATCAGTGATGCCCAGGGTGCCTTCAGAGTGTTGTTCGTTGCCAAGTTCGAGGAAGCCGTTTACGTCCTCCACTGCTTCAAGAAGTCGACGCGTAGCACGTCGAAATCGGACAAGGATGTGGCGGCAGCGCGCTACCGCGCCGTAGTCAGTGCACGAAGGGATGAGTCATGAAGATCGACACCGAAATCCGGCACGTCACCAAAGCCGGCGCGAACGTGTTCCTGGAGCTGGGCTTCTCGGAGGAGGAGGCCAAAGCGCTCCACGCGGCGTCCCGAAAGCAGATCGACGACATCGAGGCGCTCAAACGCCAGCTGATGATCGAGCTGTCCGACTGGATTTCGGCGCACCGCCTTAGGCAGGCTGATGCGGCGCAGATCCTGATGGTGTCGCGGCCGCGCATCTCCGATGTCGTGAACCAGAAGACGTCCAAGTTCTCCATCGACGCGCTGGTCGAGATGCTCAACCGAGTCGGCAAACCGGTTCGACTGTCGGTCGGCTGATCCTGTTCGTGCCCGATGTCGATGTATATACTAGACATATATACAACGCTCGCCCACGGATCCCACCATGCAACAACGTACCGCGAAGGTCTTCACCAACGGGGGCAGCCAGGCC
>JBMOGP010000134.1:0-6551 GCA_049318285.1 Hyphomonadaceae bacterium | reverse complement strand
GGCGCGAACCAGGACAAGGTCTTCGCGCGCTTTGCCGAGGTGATCGGACACCCCGACTGGGCGGACGACCCGCGCTTCATGACTCACCATGCGCGCGGCCGGTGGCAAACCGAACTCGACGCTTTCATCGGCGACTGGACGCGCCAGCGCTCCGTGGCAGAAGTCGACGCCATCATGGCCGCGGCAGGCGTTCCCGCCGGTCCCATCTATCGCCCTGACGGCATGGTCCACGACCAGCAGTTCTTGGCGCGCGACGCCATCCACTGGGAAGATCACGCCAGCCTCGGCCGCATCCCCATGCCCAATGTGATGCCAAAGTTGTCAGAAACGCCAGGCAGCATCCGCCGCCCCGCGCCTGACACAGTCGGCCAGCACACCGACGAGGTGCTGACGGAGGTACTCGGCCTAGATTCAGTGGCGATAACCGCGCTCCGTGAAGCCGCAGTCATCTGAATCCCTCGTAAATCAGGTGAGCGGCGGGGCTTTTGCCTCGCGCCCCACCCGGTCTATGTTCAGTTTGCAAGTTCCAGAGATCGGAGGCCCATCCATGTGTGAAAACCATCTCGTTGCGAAACCGCAGATCGTCTCGCTCGACGGTATGCCCCGCCGCGATGTGTTGCGTCGCCTGATTGCGGGCACGATGGTGCTTGGCGTCGCGAGCACCGGCGCATGTTCCAGCGTCGGCGAATTCCTCGCTCCGTCCGATGCTGATCTTGTTCCCCTCGCTGCCGAGGCATGGGAGCAGACCAAGAAGGAGACACCGATCTCTCGCGACGCCCGCGCCAATGCGCGCCTGCAGGCGGTCGGCCAGAAGATCTCCCGGATCGCCCCGGTGCAGAACGCGTCGTGGGAATTCGTGGTGTTCGACTCGAAAGAGCTCAACGCCTTCGTTCTGCCGGGCGGCAAGGTGGGCTTCTACAAGGGCCTGATCGACTTCGTGGACAATGACGACCAGATCGCCGCCGTCATGGGTCACGAGGCTGGACACGTCGTCGCCCGCCACGCCGCACTTCGCGCAGGCCAGCAATCGGCGACACAGCTCGGTGTCGCGCTTGGCGGCGCGGCCCTCGGCGGCCTCCCGCGCGACCAGCAGGAAATGGCGATCGGCGTCCTCGGCGCCGGCGCCACCATCGGCATCCTCCTGCCGTTCAGCCGCAACAACGAACTCGAAGCCGACAAGCTTGGCGTCGACTATATGCACACTGGCGGCTACGACGTGAAACAGGCCGTGCGCCTCTGGGAAAAAATGGGCGCGGCGTCCTCCGACCGCCCGACGGAGTGGATGTCCACTCACCCGAACCCCGAGACCCGCATCGCCGAACTGCGCAGCTACATCACGGCCAAGGGCTACGCGAAGTTCTAGCCTCCAGTTTATTGACTGAAAGCACGGACCCAACCCGCCGCTCGTCCTGACGAAAGTCAGAACCGAGGGCTGACAGAGAGGCTTGCACAGGCTTGGAGCTCCAAGCCTGTTCGCCTTGAGCCACCGTTCCTGGATTCCGACTTTCGTCGGAATGAGCGGAGCAGGCAGAACCGGCCTTATGCCTGTTCTAAAGCCGATCCCGCGTGCCTGGTTGAATCACAGGCGTCTTGTCCGGCGCTTCCCTAACCTGCCTCGGCTCGTAGATCGCCCAGTGGCGACAGGTCATGATGTGTCGTTCGCCAGACAACATCTGAACGTCCAGCGTCACCATTAGGTGGCCCTTGGTATCCATGTTGTCCGCGACGACCGCGCGCACCTCCAGCTCTTCGCCGTCGGTGAGCAGGGAATGCATGTTGATCTCGCTCTCGACATGGATCCACGGTCCAAGCAGCACATTGTCAGCCAGCACATAGTTGGCGCGACGCAGCAGCCACGCCGCATTGGCGATCCGGCCATCATCATAGAGCCCGGCGTCATCGCGAACGGCCGCGATATGCTGCAGCCCCGCCAGGCGCGTATACAACTCATGCAGCGTGCCCAGCGTTGCTCCGATCGGTAGGCTCTCCAGCGAGGCCTTGGGCCGGGTCGTCAGCTCCGGCAGGTCCGCAACGCCCAGAAGGGTCGCCGGCGTAGGCGCGCCTGTCCTCCGCGCTGTTCCCTCTGCGCAGGCAAGTCCGCGCGCCGAGCAGGCCAGCTTCAGGACCTCCCCATCGAGCTGCGCTGTCACCGTTGTCGGATCGCCGTCATAGACAGGCTTGTTGAACCGCGCGCGCATCTGTCCGCCGGCCAGCCAGTCCTGCCCCCAAGCGGCCATGGGTGCATGTGCGAGATAGGCGAACACATCCACGCCCGGCACCAGCCCGCCGGTAAACCCGAACCGGCTAGCCACAGCGTCGTCGTGAATCTTGTTTTCGCTTTCGGTTGCCGTGTTGAAGGCGATCAGCGTGCGCGTGAGTGTCATGATCCCCATCCTAATGCCTCTGGTCTCTTCTGTCATTCCTGCCAGTCGACATCCTGCCCACGCGCGCTAGTCTAGTGACAAACGCAGGCCAAAAATGGCCGCGCCCTGGGGAGCCGCACCATGACGCCAGACGAACCCCACGATGCCGTTGTCGTCGGCTCGGGCGCTGGCGGCGCCATGGCCGCCTGGGTCCTCACGAGGGCCGGCGCCAGCGTCCTGATGCTGGAGGCGGGCAGGGACTACAGCCCCGACGAGTCGCCCATGCTCAACATGGCGATGGATGCCCCGCTCCGGGGCGTCGGCACGCCCGACAAGCGCTTCGGCTATTACGACGCCACGGTGGATGGCGGCTGGGACATGCCCGGCGAGCCCTACACCATGGCCGAAGGCTCGGAGTTCATGTGGTGGCGCTCGCGCATGCTCGGCGGCCGCACCAATCACTGGGCGCGCAATTCCTTTCGCATGGGGCCCTATGACTTCAAGCCCAGGACGCGCGACGGCCTCGGCGTCGACTGGCCCGTCACCTACGACGACATCGCTCCGTGGTACGACAAGACGGAAAAGCTCGTCGGCGTCTACGGCTCGAACGATGGCCTCGAGAACCATCCCAACTCTGGCCCCGGCGTGCTGCACACACCGCCTAAATTCCGCGTCTGGGAAACCTTTCTCAAGGCGGGCGGCGATGCGATCAACATCCCTGTCGTCGCCGCCCGCCGCGCCATCCTCACAAAGCAGATTGACGAACGCTCGCCATGCTACTGGGCGTCCGCATGTGGACGCGGCTGCTCCATCGGCGCCGCTTTCCAGACCACCACCTCGCTGATCCCCTGGGCGAAAGCCACTGGTAAGCTCACCATCGCCACCGGTGCGATGGTCTACGAAGTCATTCTCGATGCGACCGGCAAGGCTACGGGCGTCCGCTACATCGACAAGGCCACCGGCAGCCACAAGGAAGCAAAAGGCCGCGTCGTCGTCGTCGCTGCCTCTACGGGCGAGACTGCCCGCATACTCCTCAACTCCAAGCCAAACGGGCGTTCGGAAGGCCTCGCGAATTCCAGCGGGCAGGTCGGGCGCAATCTGATGGATACCGTCGGCTCAAACATCAGCGCCTACTTTCCGCAACTCGAAGGCCGCCCGCGCTACAATGAAGACGGTGCCATGGGGCTCCACGCCTACATCCCCTTCTGGGACTACAAGCGCATACAGAGCGGCGAGGTCGATACGCCCCGCGGCTACCACGTCGAGATCGGCGGTAGCTTCGGCGACCCTGGCATGGGTGTCGGTTCGGGCCTGGATGGCTATGGCTCATCCCTGCGCGCCGACGTGAAACGCCGCTACGGCTCGCGCATCGGCTTCACACAGCGCGGCGAAATGATCCCGAACGCGAAATCGTACTGTTCGATCGACACCGAGACGAAAGACAGGTTCGGCATCCCCGTTCTCAAGTTCAACTTCGCCTGGTCCGACCACGAGCTGAAACAGGTGAAGCACTTCCAGACGTCCATGAAGGAGTTGATTGACAAGCTGGGCGGCACGCTCGTCTCCGAGCCGGACGAACCGACCAAGGCCATCTCGAAGGGCGGCGAGATCATCCACGAGGTCGGCACGTGCCGCATGGGATCGGATGCGAGGGACTCAGTGACCAATGAGTTCGGCAAGACGTGGGATGTCGACAATCTCTATCTCACCGACGGCTCAGTCTTCGCCTCCAAGGCGCACAAGAACCCAACAATCACCATCATGGCCCTCGCCATGCGCTCGGCGGACAACATCGCCACGCGCCTGCGCACCGGCGAGCTGTAGGAGGCGGCAATGCCAATCTCGAAGGCTTCAGACCTCGTCATGATCGATCGCCGCGTCACGCTGAAATGGCTGATGGGCGCCATGGCCGCGGGCCAGCTCGCCGCGTGCGGCGACGGGGCCAAGGGCGTCACCTGGGCCGAGATGGAAGCCATCAAGGCGAAAGGCTACGGCACGGACCCCGACTTCAACAACACGGCGGCGCCGTGGCCGCTTACGATGACGCAGGCCGAACTCGTCGCTGCGTCCAGTCTCGCCGACATCATCCTTCCGGCAGAGGGCGATTATTCGGCGCCGACAAAACTCGGCGTCCCCGCCTTCATCAACGAATGGGTCAGCGCGCCCTATCCCGACCAGCACAGGGACCGCGTGCTGATAATCAATGGCCTCGCCTGGCTCGATCAGGAATCGCGTGCGCGCAGCGGCGCGATCTTCGCCAGCGCCGACACGGTTGCGCAGAAGGCTCTGCTCGACGAGATCGCCTACAAGGAAAGGGTCAAACCCGGCCTCGAAAAGCCCGCTGAGTTCTTCAATCGCTTCCGCTCGCTCACACTCGGCGCTTACTACACGACGACCGAAGGCTGGACCGAGATCGGCTATGTCGGCAACCAGCCCGTCACTGGGGACTATCCCGGCCCTACGCCAGAAGCTGCAGCCCACATCAAGGCGGTCATCGAAGGCATGGGTCTGAAATACACTGCGCCCTGAGCAAGCTGGCCAGATTGTATTCCTCGGTCCGGTTGCTTCGGCGCTAGATGCGCTTGAGAGCCGGAATCTTCCAGCGTCGTTCGCGTAGCTCTGCCTTTGGCAGGTAGGCACGCAGGGCGAGCCGCAACGGACCTGCTGGTGCGGGCAGCCAGTTCGCAGCCATCTCGCCGTCAGGCTTGTTGCGCTGGATCAGGATGTCAATCGAGCCGTCCGGGTTCCTCACCAACCCGTCGGTACGATCTCCGATCGAATAGCGGTTGACCGGATTCTCGGTGAAGAAATACCGTCCGTCATCTTCGGGCTGGTACATGGTAAGCGACCAGAACGCGTCAACGGGCACCCCGCCCGGCGGCACGCGCCAGACATATTTCCGCGCGCCGGTCAGCACCTCAGTGCTGCTGGGTTCGAACAGGCTGTGGAAGTACATCGCCTCGTTCTCCGGCAGTGCGGCAAGTCCACCCAACGCAATCGCGGCGCGAACCTTGTCGCTTGCAGCGAACGCGCCGACGCCGCGTTCCTGATAGCTCCAGCCATCCGAGATCAGGTGACGGAACTGGAACGTCTCGCGCAACATGGCGAGACCCTTGGGCAGATAGCCTTGCCATGCCGCGATCATCTGCTCGGTTGGCTTGGCCTGCATCACGCCGCTGATGCCGACATCCATGTAGAGACCGCGCCGCGCCAGATGCCCCATGTCGCCCGGCGAGCGGGAGAGCATCTCGTTGACCACGGCGAGAAAGTTCTCCGCATCCTCCGCGCTTGTTGTCTTCACGGCAAATGCGCGCGCGGGCTTTTCGCTGGTCGCGCTGATCGTGATCTGGGCCTGCAACGCCTTCGCTGCTGCAAGGTCTCCCGGTCCCTCGACGACGATGCGACCCAGCATCCAGACATCGTTCGTGCTCGATCTCAGGACTGTCACGCCCGCGGGCGCAGCTCCCTTCCAGTCGGGACCCGCAATCCAGAACCGTCCGCCGCGTCCCTTTGTCGGCCCAGTGCCGATAGCCGCGAAGTTGTCGGTGAAGGCGTCCATGAAACTGATGTTGAAGTACCGCGCGAGATCAGTCGGCGCGTTGACCTCGATTGGTCCGCCTGAAAGCTCGAGCTGTGCAGACGAATAGATCGTGTCATTATTCGGCGCCGTGATTGCGCGCATCGATGCGTCGGCGAGCAGGGCGCGATGGCCCATGCGGTTAAGGCCCGGCTGCGCCGCGCGGTTCTGTCCGGTCCGTGCGATCTCGTAGAGCGGATAGGCATAGAGGAAGGCCTGCTCCAGGCCTGCATCAGCGAAGCCCGTCGCGGCGGGCGCAGCCAAAGGTGAAGACTGGCATCCGGCAATCCCGACCAGGCCAAGCGCGCCCGCGCCCTTTATCATGTCTCGCCGACGCATGCGCTTCTCTCCACTATACCCGCTGGTAACTTTTGGGATCATACGTGCAGAAACCCCGTGCGAAAGCCCAGCGGCGGAACGAAAAAGCCCCGGGCGCAAAGCCCGGGGCAGTTCCTCCTATGCCTCCCACAGGAAGGGTCAGTCAGCATCCAGAACGTTTAAGATCCGATCTGGATGCGTGTCTGTGTGCGGTTAGGCTTTCAGATCGAAGCGGTCTGCGTTCATCACCTTGGTCCAGGCGGCGACGAAGTCCTTCACGAACTTCTCCTTCG
>JBMOGP010000133.1:0-6604 GCA_049318285.1 Hyphomonadaceae bacterium | reverse complement strand
GCAGCGAAGGTCAGCGTCATGGCGGGGCTGCCTGTCCAGCGCCGACAGCTGGCGCAATGGCAGACCTGCATGATGAACCCGCCCCTTCCGGTCCAGGTGACAGCCCCGCAGAGGCAGTGTCCGGTGTGCGTCGACATCAGAATTTCTCCTCGCCATGCCTGCGGTGCGGGTCGGGAAAGTCGCGGTAGAGGGCCGCCTGGAAGTTGTGGACCAGCGCGCTGACGCCGTGATGCGCCCCTTCGATCGGCTCATCGCGCATCGAGGCGGCGGTGAATGCCCCATCCAGCTGTGCGAGGTCGCGCGTCTCGATCAGGATCTGGAACTCGCCAAGTCCGGGCATGCCGAGGCCGAGCTTGCGGCGCAGCAGGCGCCAGCCCTCGATCCGGCCATCGGCTTTCAGTGCGCCAAGATATGTGTCGAGGGCGGTGAGAAAGCGCATGTCCCGCACGCCGGGCTTCAGGTCAACGGAGATCTGATAGATGTCCATCCTGGCTCACTCCGCAGCAACGCGCGCCGAAGCGGCGCGGGCTTTCAGGTAAGCGTCGATCGAAGCGGCTGCGTCACGGCCTTCCTTGATCGCCCAGACGACAAGGGACGCGCCGCGTACGATGTCGCCGGCGGCGAAGACGCCGTCCATCGATGTCATCATGGTGCGGTAGTCGACTTTCACGGCGCCCCAGCGGTTCACGGCAAGGGCGCGTTGGTTGAACTGCGAGGGCAGGTCCTCGGGATCGAAACCCAGCGCCTTGATGACCATGTCGGCCTTCGCCTCATACGCGGAGCCGGAGATTTCCTCCGGCGCCTGCCGGCCGGATGCGTCTGGAGGGCCGAGGCGCATGCGGACGGCCCGCACGCCCTTCGCCCCGCCGCCCTTCTTCTCGGCGACGGCGCTGGGTGCTGCCAGCCACTCGAACCTGACGCCCTCATCCTCGGCATTGGCGACTTCGCGCTGCGAGCCGGGCATGTTGGCGCGGTCGCGGCGATAGAGGCAGGTGACGGATTTCGCACCCTGCCGGACTGCAGTGCGCACGCAGTCCATCGCGGTGTCGCCGCCGCCGATGACCACGACATGCTTCTTCGCGGCATCGAGCTTGCCATTGTCGAAGTCAGCCACACGCTCGCCAAGGCCGACCCTGTTGGCGGCGATCAGGAAGTCGAGCGCCTTGAGCACGCCCTTCGCGGTGTTTCCGGGCGTCTGCATCTCCCGTGCGGCATAGACGCCGGTCGCGACGAGGATCGCGTCATGCCTTGCGCGCAGCTCGGCGAAGCTGATGTCCCTGCCGATGTCGGTGTTGAGCACGAACGTCACGCCGCCGTCCGCGAGGCGCTTCACGCGACGCTCGACGATCTCTTTCTCGAGCTTGAAGTTCGGGATGCCGTAGATCAGCAGCCCGCCGGCGCGGTCGTGCCGGTCGTAGACCGTTACCTTGTAACCGGCGGCGCGAAGTTCCTCGGCCGCCGAAAGCCCGGCAGGGCCTGCTCCGATGATGCCGATGCTTTCAGGGCGTTCGCGTGAGGGTGCGATCGGTTGCACCCAGCCGCGCTCCCACGCCGTGTCGGTGATGTAGCGTTCAACCGCGCCGATCGTCACTGAACCATGCCCCGACTGTTCGATGACGCAGGCCCCTTCGCACAGCCGGTCCTGGGGGCAGATACGGCCGCAGATCTCCGGCATGTTCGATGTGGCAGCGGCGATCTCGTAAGCCTCCTGCAGCCGTCCGGTCGCCGTGAGCATCAGCCAGTCGGGGATATTGTTCTGGAGCGGGCAGTGCGTCTGGCAGAACGGCACGCCGCATTGCGAGCAGCGGGAGGCCTGCTCATTGGCCTTGGCCGCAATGAAGTCGGCGTAGATTTCGTGGAAGTCGGCGCGGCGTTCGCCGGGCTCACGCTTTTCGGGCGTCTGCTGGTCGACGGACACAAAAGTGAGCATGCGCTGCTGCGCCATGGGTGCACCCGGGGTTGGACGGCGAAGCTTCCATGCAGCCCGGCCTGGCGGTCTGCAATCAGATTCTGCATGATAAGAACTATTTGGGACAGAAAGACGTTCGGCATGCATGCGGAACGGGCGGCCCGCTCATCCGGCGAGCACGATTAAGTCCCAAACGAGATATAGACGCAGGTAACCCAACTTCCACCATAAACGGGCGACACCAGCGAACATCTCCAGCGACCCGGGCGGAATTCATGGACGCGACGACAATCCTGCAGGCGATCCTGCTCGGCCTGGTGGAAGGGCTCACCGAGTTCATCCCGGTTTCCTCAACCGGCCACCTCCTGCTGACGCAGACGGCGCTCGGACTGACCTCGCCGTTCTGGACGACATTCACAGTGATGATCCAGCTGGGGGCGATCCTGGCGGTGGTGGTGCTCTATTTCGGTCGCCTCTGGAACGTGCTGGTCACGCTGCCGACCGATCCTGCCTCACGCCGCTTCGCGCTGTCGGTCATCATCGCCTGCGCGCCGGCTTTCCTTGCCGGTTTCCTCCTGCACGATTTCATCAAGGCCTATCTGTTCACGGGACTCGAGCTGATCTGCTGGTCGCTGATTGCCGGCGGCGTCGTCCTCCTCGTGATTGATCGCATCGCGCCCGCGCCGGCCGATCACAGCGCGATGACCCTGCCGCTCCACAAGGCGGCGATCATCGGCCTGTTCCAGATCCTGTCGATCATCCCCGGCGTGTCGCGCTCGGGCTCGACCATCGTCGGCTCCATGCTGCTGAAGATCGACAAGCGCGCAGCGGCGGAATTCTCGTTCTTCCTCGCGATCCCCATCATGGTCGGCGCCTTCGTGCTCGACATCTGGGAGAGCCGCGATTTTCTCACCGGCGACAATCTGGGCATCATCGCAGTCGGCTTTGTCGCCAGCTTCGTGTTCGGCCTGATCGTGGTGAAGCTGATGCTCGACTTCGTACAGAAGCGCGGCTTTGCGCCCTTCGGCTGGTGGCGCATTCTTGTGGGCGCTGCCGGCCTGGCGCTGATCTATACCGGCGTCTGGAGCAGTGCTGTTCCGGTCGCGATGTAGGAGAGGCCTTCACCGCCGCCCGGTGATCGGCCGCAGCACGCTGCGCAGCACACATGCGGCGAAGCAGGCGATGACGAAGATGTCGACAGTGGCGCCTCACGTCGTTGCGCGGGCCGTTTCTTCCGCAAGCATGAACCGACGAGGCCGAAAACGGGTGATGTTTGACCCCAGACTCTAACGGACGACAGGAGTAATTTAACCGCTGTGCGCGATGTTGGACCGATCACGTGTTTCTCTGGGTCGAATCGGCATGCTGAACCTTCGTATTCGCTCAATACTGATCGCTTTGGGTGGTTTTGTCTGCCTGGCCTTTGCCGGCGCGACCGGGGTGCAGCAGTACGCCGCCTCGAAGACAGCGATCAACAGTCCCCACTATCTTCAGATCGTCAGAGCCAAGGACCTGGTTGCCGATGTCCTGCCGCCACCGGCTTACCTGCTTGAATCCTACCTCGAGGCGAACCTTGCCGTGCGTGAACCTGCAAGGCTTGAGGAGCATCTCGACGCGCTTGCGAGACTGAAAAAGGACTACCAGGCCCGTCACGCCTTCTGGAGTGATCGCGCCAACTGGGAAAGCGACGACGGCGTCAACGAAAAAGCCTACGCTCTGGTTGCGCAGGACTCCGATGCCGAAGCACGGAAATTCTGGAGCGCTGTCGATGATCGCCTGATCCCTGCGCTTCGCAGCGGAGATGCTGTCGGGGTCGAGGCGGCCATGACCCAGACCGCCGACGCCTATGCCAAACATCGCGCCATCGTTGATGAAATCGTGAAGGCTGCGATGGCCGAGCAGGCAAGGCTGGAGGAAATTGCCCGTGAGGAAATCGCCTTCTTTTCAGTCGCCGTCTACGCCGTGATCGCAGCCGCTCTGCTGCTGACGGCGCTCGGGTTCTTCGTCCTGTTCAGAAGGGTCATCCGCCCCATCGCCGGTGTCACTGGCGTCATGACCAGACTTGCCTCGGGGGACCTCCACGCAAAGGCTGAGGGCGCTGAGCGTCGGGACGAAATTGGAGACATGGTTCGCGCCGTCGAGGTGTTCCGCGGCAACCTGGTCGAAACGGAGCGGATGCGGATCCGGCAGGCGGAAGACGCTGCAAAGGCCGAAGAGCATCGCCGCGCTTCGCTGCGCGAGATGGCCCGCGGCGTAGAAGCGGAGGCCAGCGCGGCGGTGATACGCGTCAGCAGCGAGGCCACCGCGATGGCGCGGCTTGCAGACGCGATGAGCGGGTCCGCGTCCAGCGTGACTGAACAGTGCCAGGGCGTCGCTGCTGCTGCGCAACAGGCCATGATGAGCGCCACCAGCGTGACAGCCGCCACGCAGCAGTTCTCGGCGTCGATTCAGGAAGTTTCGCTGCAGTTGTCAAACGCCCGCAAGATCACTGCGGCCACGGTCGAAACCAGCGAGCGGACGCGAGCGGCGGTGACCAATCTTGCCGAGGCTGTCGCGAAGATCTCCACGGTCGCCAACATCATTTCCGATATTGCAGACAAGACCAACCTGCTTGCGCTTAATGCAACCATTGAAGCTGCGCGGGCAGGCGAGGCCGGTCGCGGGTTTGCCGTGGTTGCAAGCGAGGTCAAATCGCTTTCGAGCCAGACTGCAAGATCCACCGAGGAAATCCGCCGTCACGTTGCGGATATTGAGGTCGTGATGCGCGAGACAACGACTGTTGTCTCCGAAATTGCGCGCCAGATCTCCAGCGTGGACGAAGGGTCGACAGTCATCGCGGCTGCCATGGAAGAACAGACTGCGACGATCGAGGAGATCGCGCGGCATGTTGAAGAAACAGCCCGAGCAGCTTCATTTGTCTCGGATTCGGTTGCCATCGTGCTTGACGAGGCAGCCAAGACCGGAGAGGGCGCTCGCTCGCTGAGCGGCTCGGTCGGCAATGTCGATGAGTCGATTGTGCGACTGCGCGAAAGCATCGCGCGGGTCATCCGCACCTCCTCGCCGGATGTCGAACGACGGATTGACCCGCGTTATTAGATCCATACGCCAGGCACACGGATTGAGCGCCAGCAGAAGGCGATGGCGGAAAATCTCTCGCAGGGTGGCGCGCTGCTGGCAGCTGATGCAAATCTGCGCGGCGGACAGACTGGCCGCTCCGGAGGTTCTGACGCACACGTCTCATTCAAGGTCCTCGGCACAGACAAGGCGGGCTGACGGCGGTTCGCTTCTGCGCGGCGCCCGCGGATACGGGCCCGGGGCCCGCAATCAGCCCTTGCCGGTGATCGGGCGCAGGATGCCGCCAAGAACGATGGCGCCGAGGAAAGCGACGACGAACACATCGACCCAGCGTGTCACGTCACTGACAGGGCCAAGGTCGAGACTTGCGATCCCCTCGGTCAGCGAAAGACTTCAGCAGCGTGCCGACGCGAAAGACGCCGGGCAGGGCAAAGCCGATATCACCCCGGAGACCGAAAATCGGCCGGCCGCGCACGATCTTGCGCGCAGCAAATCCCGCAAGTGTCGCAAGCAGCAGCCAGAGGGCGAGCACGACCCGATTCACGCAGGAATAAACGATCGCCAGCTTGTCCATGGTCCCGCTCCCCCGAGCTGTCGCCCGGTGCGGCCAGCCCGGGCGCGACTGAGGTGGACGCATCCGGGAGCCCTCAGTTATGCATCGACCCTGCTCGTCTCGTCCACATGTGGCGGCTGGAACTGGCCGTGGGGGCGGTGACGCCAGAGATAGGTCGGCGCGATCGCCTCGACAGTCTCGAGGCTTGTCACGCCAAGATCGGCGATCGTCCCGACATTGCCGGTGACGACGTTGTCCACCTTCAGAGACTGGACCTGGTCACCCGTCAGCGGCGGACCGAAGAACGGGTTGAGCCGCGACAGGGCGCCGATGATGTAGCCCATGGGCGCTGCGATCGGGCCCGGGATCGGCAGCAGCATGCGCGGCCGGTCGATCTCGCGCGTGAGGTACTGCAGCAGCTCCTTCATCGTGTAGGTCCGCGGGCCGCCAAGCTCGTAGGTCTTGCCGGCGGCTTCCGGTTTCGAGAGCGCCGCAGCGACGGCCTGAGCAACATCGGCGACATAGATCGGCTGGAAGCGCGTCTTCGCGCCGATCAGCGGCAGGAACGGGCTGATGCGGGCGATCTCGGCAAAGCGCGTGAAGAAGCCGTCCTCGGGTCCGAACAGAATGGAGGGGCGCAGGATCGCAGCGGTCGGGATCGCCATGCGGACAGCCTCCTCGGCCTCGCCCTTGGTGCGTGAATAATTTGATTTCGAGCTCCTGTCGGCGCCGATGGAGGAGACCTGCACGAAATTGCTGATGCCTGCTTCGGCTGCGACCTGCGCGATATTGGCGCTGCCCAGACCCTGCGTGCCCTTGAAGGACTGCGATCCACGCTCGGTCAGAATCCCCACCAGGTTCACCACAGCTTCTGCATGCTCCAGCGCCCGCTGGATCGAGGCCCGGTTGCGGACATTGGCCTGGATCAGCTGCACCTGGCCGACATCGCCCGCCAGCTTGACGTCACCGGCCAGATGCGGCCGGCGGCAGGCGACGCGAACGCGCCAGCCCTGCCGGCACAGCGCACGCACGACATGGCGTCCGAGAAAGCCTGAACCACCGAAAAC
>JBMOGP010000132.1:0-6609 GCA_049318285.1 Hyphomonadaceae bacterium | reverse complement strand
GGGCTGACGATCAAGCCGGTTCGCACGATGCTGAACCACGCAACGACGGAGCTGTTCTTCGACGACATGGAAGTGCCGGCGGAAAACCTGATCGGGCGTGAGGGCGCCGGGTTCAAGTACATCATCGATGGGATGAACGCAGAACGCATCCTGATCGCGGCAGAGTGCATCGGCGACGGGAAGTTCTTCGTTGACCGCGCGTCGGCCTATGCGAAAGAGCGATCGGTCTTCGGCGGGCCGATCGGTGAGAACCAGGGCGTGCAGTTTCCGATTGCGCGGGCGCATGTGCAGGTGACGGCGGCGGAGCTGATGGTGGATCATGCAGCGCAGCTGTTCGAGGCAGGCGAGCCGTGCGGGTCGGAGGCCAACATGGCCAAGATGACGGCGTCGGAAGCCAGCTGGTTCGCCGCAGATGTCTGTGTGCAGACGCATGGCGGGTTTGGATTTGCGGAGGAGTACGACATCGAGCGGAAGTTCCGCGAGACACGGCTCTACCAGGTCGCACCGATCTCGACCAACCTGATCCTTAGCCATGTGGCGACGCATGTGCTGGGCATGCCGAAATCGTTCTAGAGCGAGGGAACGACATGAACTGGCGTTCAATGCTGTTTGTACCGGCGGCGGCGCCGCAGCGGTGGCAGAAGGCCCATATGCGCGGGGCGGATGCCTTGATCATCGATCTGGAGGATTCGACGCAGGCAGATGCCAAGGCGGGTGCGCGCGTGCAGGCGACGGAGGCGGTGGCTTTCCTCGCTGCGCAGGGCGCGGTCGTGACGGTGCGCGTGAACAATGACGCGGACCTGCTCGCTGACGATCTTGAGGCGGTGGTGAAACCGGGGCTGCGGGCGATTGTGATGCCCAAGGTAGAGCAGGCGTCGGAGCTGGAAAGCCTGTCAGCGATGATGGATGCGCTGGAGTATGAGGCGGGGCTGGATCGGCTTTCGGTGGGCGTGGTTGCGGTGGTCGAGAGCCCGCGGGCGCTGGAACGGGTAGTTCAGATTGCCGATGGACCGCGGCTGATCGGGCTGGCGCTGGGGAGCGAGGATTTCTCGCTGGCACTGGGCCGGAAACCGGGGCCGTTGTCGCTGGATCTTGCGGCGCAGACGATTGCGTATGCTGCGGCGGCGCGCGGGATGATGGGGATCGGAATGGCGTCGAGCATCGCCAACTTCACCGACCTCGATACGTTCGCAGCGGATGCGCGACGGGCGCATGCGATGGGGCTGACGGGCGCAATGTGCGTGCATCCGAACCAGATCGCAGCGCTGAATGCGGGTTTCGGCGCGAGTGAGGCCGATGTGGCGGAGGCGCGCGCCATACTGACGGCATGGGAGAGCCGCGCGGACGGCGTGGTCAACCACAATGGCAAGATGATCGACCTGCCCGTGGTGGAGCGCGCGCGGCGGCTGCTAGCGTCTGTGGATCTCGCGTGATCACCGGCTATCCTGATGATGTTGTTCGCGCCCTGCGGCCGGGGCAGCGCGTGTATTTCCAGGGCGGGCCGGGCGAGTGCGGGGCGTTCTACAATGCGCTGCGCGACAATCCGGGACTGGCCAACGGTGTCGAGCTCTGGTCATGCCTTATCCCGGGGATCAACACGCGCGACTATGGTTTGCTGCGGGGCAATGTGACGTTGACGACGTTCATGGCCTCGCCTGCTCTGGAGGCGTCGCTCGCTTCGGGACGGACGAAGCTGAGGGCGATGCCGTATTCCGAGATCGGCGAACTGATGGCGGCGACAGAGTTCGACGTGGCCGTGCTCCACGTCGCTCTGCCGGATCGGGATGGGAGGTGCTCGTTCGGGGTCGCTTGCGACATGCCGGGGCTGGTGTGGCCAAAGGCAGGGCGATGCGTGGCGTTCGTGAATGAGCGAATGCCCACGATCCCGGGCGCGGAATTCATACCGGCAGACGCGATCAGCCTCGGTGTTCCGATCGACGAACCGCTGATGACGCCTGCTGTCTCGGCGCGTCCGCCAAATGGGGCGTTGATTGAGATCGCGCGGCGGTGTGCGGAACTTGTGCCGGATGGGGCGACGATCCAGTCGGGGATTGGCGAGGCGCCGGGAGCGGTGGTGTCGGCGCTGAAACTGCATCGCGGATTACGTGTGTATTCGGGGATCATCACGCCGGATTACATGCAGCTGGCCGAGGCGGGCGCGCTGGATTCAGGCGCCAAACACGTGACAGGTGTCGCCTGGGGCGATGCGGCGTTTCAGGCGTGGTTGCCACAGTCGGGATTTGGGTTTCGCTCGGCCAGGGAGACGCACGGCCATGCAGCGCTTGCTGCACTTGACGGTTTCGTGTCGATCGGCTCGGCGCTGGAAGTGGACCTGGAGGGCAATCTGAACCTGGAATGGCGTGCGGGACGGCGGATCAGCAGCGTTGGCGGAGCACCGGACTATATGCGCGGTGCGAAGGCTTCGGCGGGTGGGCTGTCGATCATCGCCCTGCCCGCGACCGCCGGCGGCGCATCGCGCATCGTGCCGAAGCTGACGGCGCCCTCCATCTCTGACGACCTGACGGACGTGGTGGTGACCGAGCATGGCGTTGCACGGCTGAAGGGTCTGGCGGGCCGTACGCGGGCGGCAGCTCTGATCGCAATTGCAGCGCCCGAGCACCGGGGCTTTCTGGAACGCTCGCTCAGGTGAAGCGTCAGGGCGCGAAAAGGACGGTCGTGCGACCAAGCGACCAGACGAGCTGAGGCGAGGACATGTCCGGGCCGCGTTTCGACAGGACGCGGCCTATCAGCAGGTAGCAGACCATGCGACGGTGGCCTGCACGTCGATGGTGGGGTCGACCGGCGAGGCGTCGTTAACGATGATCACGTCGAGAAATGTCTCGCCGCTCATCCCCTGCGCGTAGAGCGACTGCAGGGCGCGGACGAGTATGCCGGGCTGTTCCTGATCGTACGGAATGACCACGGAAATCTTCATGGGTCGCGATCCCTGTTCCCAAACGGGCCAGCATGGCTGCCAGCGCGCGGGATGGCGTGTGGAGCAGTGGTTTGGAGTTGACTATGCATTGGGCGCGGCAGTCCCACCTGGCTGCCGCTCGGCCGGCGAGCCCCACCCCGACCTTCGAGACGCACCTTGCGGACGCTCCTCGGGACGAAGGTGAGACCCCCGACCTCAGTTCGCAGGCGTCAGCTTGATCACGCGCTCCGCCACGCGGTCGACCGCTTCGCGCGAGAAGGCGAGTGGGACGTAGGCGCCTTCGGCCCAGAGCGGAAAGAGGTCGCGATAGTGGGCGCTGTAGGGGTCGGCCGACTGCCCCGGCGTGTTCATCACCATGGAATTGTCCCAGGCGCCGGCGTCCATCACCATGCGGACGGAGGCCCCGGCGGTGACGTTGAAGTCAGATGCGCGATAGGTCTGCGCGCGCGGCGTGGAGGCGGAGCCGGGCGTGGCGAGCGGGCCGAGGGTCATCTGGGCGCGCAGCTGGGGGTCGGCAAGAACGGCGACCGCGGGTTCCCACTTCGCGACGTGGAGGCGGCCCCATGCCCAGCTGTGAGGATCGGGGCCGAGCAGGCCGGCAATTTCGTCGGTGGCGGATTTCAGTGTTTCCAGCATGATTGCGGTGCGGGCTTCGCGTGGATTGGGCCCGAGGCGCGTGTCGGGATTCTCGAGATAGGTCAGGATGGCTTCGAGATGGCCGCTGCCCACAAGCTCGCGTGCGGCGGCGGGCGTAACCCTCGCGACAACCGCCTTGCCCAGATGCTTGTTGGCCCAGACTTCGTAGATGGCGGCGGCCGGGCTATCGATCGCCAGATGTCCGTCCCAGCTGGTGAGCAGCTTGATGGCGTGATCGACATTGATGTTCACCGTGCCGCCGGGAACATCGCGCAGCAGCTTCACAAAGCGCCGGGCCTGGGGGCTGACGGCGTCGCCCTGCAGCTTCATGGAGTCGAGCAGGCTGACCTTGCCGTCGGCTGCGAGCACTTCCTTGATGCGGCTGACGCGTGAGGGATCGGTCCATTCGAACGCGACCTTGCGATCTTCCGCCGGATAGCCTGCGGGCAGGTTGTATTCATTGGCTGTGGCGAAGAAACCTTCTGAGGGATTGTAGCTGGAGGGCAGCATGTCCTTTGCGAAGAAGCCGTTCCATTCGTAGCGGCCATCGCCGGGTACGGGCATCAGGCCATCCCAGTTCTTGCGGACCGGGGTGCGGCCTGAAGCGGCCCAGCCGATGTTTCCCTGGGTGTCCGCATAAACGAGGTTGAGCGGCGGGGCGCCCCAGGCGTGGCTGGCGGCCTTGAAGTCGTTCCAGTCCTTCGCGTGGGTGAGGCGCGACGCGCCGAAATAGCCGGCAAGGCCGGGTTCGGACCAGATGGTGCGCATGGCGAAGGCGCGGCGTGAGGCCCCGTCGGATTTGAGGACGGGTCCGTGGCGGGTGTAGCGGAGTTCGACCTCGCGCGGGGCTTCGCCCTTGACCTCGATCATCTGCTTCTCGACCGTCATCTTCTCCCAGCCGTTCTTGTAGCGGTAGGCGTTCGGATCGTTCGCGCGCGTCTCGTAGACGTAGAGGTCTTCCTGATCCATCGCGAAAATGGTGATGCCGAACGCGATATCGTTGTTGTGGCCGATCGAGACGCCGGGCAGCGCTGGCTCGCCCGCGCCGATGATCGCCATGCCGGGCGCATTGAGGCCGACGACATAGCGGAGGGAGGGGACCCCGAGCTGGCGATGCGGATCGTTGGCAAGGATGGCGCGGCCGGTTTCGGATTTCGCGGGCGCGACGACCCAGTTGTTGGAGCCTTCGTATTTCTGCCTGTCCATAAGGGTGGCGAGCTGGGTTGCGGGATCGCTTTCGGCGCGCTGTCGATTGGCCAGCGGGGCGAAATCGACCTGCTGGGTGGCGAGGACGTAGTCGTCGAGGACATCGGCGGGAACGTCACACGGATTGAGGCCGGCGGGGACGACGCGCTTGTGGCCATCAGGATCGAGCTTGCGGCGGAGTTCGTCGGCATCGACGCCGGCAGCGCATGCGACTCGGGCCCGGGCGACCTCGGACGTGACGTTTGAAACGAGCGCGTGGCTGCGGATGCGGAGGATGTCTTCGGATTTCCATGTGTCTGGCGTGGAGCCTGTCAGTTTGAACTCGACCGGGAGCGGCCTGTCCCCAGCAGAAACCTCGGCGACGAAGGCATTGATGCCGGCGGCGAAGGCCTCGACGCTGGCGCGTGCGTCGGGAGCGTAGGCGTTCCATTCCGCCTGCATGTCGCCGCGATAGAGGAAGAGGCGAGCGGCCCTGTCCTGCTCCACATAGGCAGAGCCGAAGGATTTCGACAGCAGGCCGAGCCCTCGCTTGCGCCAGAGATCGATCTGCCAGAGGCGGTCACGCGCGGCGTTGTAGCCCTGCAGGAAGAAGGCGTCGCGCTGCGAGGCGGCGAAGATGTGAGGAATGCCCCAGTGATCGACGATCAGCTCGGCGGGGGCGGACAGGCCTTTCACCCGCCACTCATCGCGGGCAACGGCCGTGGATATGGGATTTTCGGCGAAGGCAACGAGTGTGGCCACGCCGATGGCCGCTGCGGCGGCAGCGCCAAGCACCCACTTTTTCATTGCAGAACCCTCCACCGTTCGACGTCTCGGAAGTGAGGATCGGGGCCTGCAGGCGTCTTGTCAAAGCATTGCTTGGCTTCCAAAGCTGGATGCATGGCAGGCTGGCATTTCTGGATCGATCGGGGCGGTACGTTCACCGATGTCGTGGCGCGCGCGCCCGATGGGCGCGAGGTGGTGCGCAAGCTGCTGTCGGAGAATGCGGGACAGTATGCGGATGCAGCTGTCGAGGCCATTCGCACGATCCTGGCTGAGCATGGGGCGACGGAGATTGCCTCCATCCGGATGGGCACGACCGTGGCGACGAATGCGCTGCTGGAGCGGAAGGGCGCAGCGACCGTGCTTGTGGTGACCGAAGGGTTCGCCGACCTGCTGGAGATCGGCAACCAGGCGCGGCCGGATATCTTTGCGCTGAACATCGTGAAGCCGGACCAGTTGCAGGCGCGCGTGATCGAAGCGCGAGAGCGGGTGACGGCGGAGGGCGAGGTACTCACGCGGCTGGACGAGGCGCGGGTTCGGGCGGACCTGATTGATGCACGCGAAGCAGGGATCACGAGTTGTGCGATTGCCTGCCTGCATGGCTGGGCATTTCCGGCACATGAGCAACGGATTGCCGAGATGGCGCGGGAGGTTGGGTTTGCACATGTGTCGGTGAGCTCGGAGGTGTCCGGGCTGACGCGCTATGTGCCGCGGACAGACACGACGGTGGCTGATGCGTATCTGACGCCAGTGCTGGATGCTTACGTGCAGCGCGTGGCGGGGGCATTCGACAAGGCGACGCGCCTGTACTTCATGCAGTCGAATGGCGGGTTGACGCCTGCGAGTGCGTTTCGTGGACGCGACGCGGTGCTGTCGGGCCCGGCTGGCGGCATCATCGGGATGGCGGCGGCGGCAAAGCGGGCTGGGTTCGACAAGACGCTGGGTTTCGACATGGGCGGCACATCGACCGATGTCTCGCACTACGCCGGTGCGTTCGAGCGGACGAATGACACGGTGGTGGCGGGCGTTCGGCTGACGACGCCGATGCTGCAGATCCATACGGTGGCGGC
>JBMOGP010000131.1:0-6640 GCA_049318285.1 Hyphomonadaceae bacterium | reverse complement strand
AGGAGGCGGCGGCGGGGACGTTCGCCCAGGCGGTAGTAGGCGCGGACGAGTTCCAGCGTTTCTTTCTGCGAAAGGATGTCGCCGGTCAGCCGATCGTTCGACTGATCATTGGCCGGGGCTTGCTTGCCATCCGGGGCGAGGCCTTCGAAGAAGTAATTGATGTTGACGTTCAGCGCGGTGCCAAGGGCGAAGAGCCGGCTCGCGGTGATGCGGTTTGCGCCGCACTCGTACTTCTGGATCTGCTGGAAGCGCACACCGACCTGGCCTGCCAGATCCTGTTGGGTGAGACCCAGCAGACGGCGACGGCGGCGCAGCCGCTTGCCGACATAGATATCCACATCCGTGGCCATAACTCATACTCCCACACGCCGGCCCGTAACATTCCGGGACCGTCGAGCGGTTGAGCAGCAAGGCGCTTGCCACCCTCATTGCGTGAAAGTTGTGCAACGCAGCATAAGATGACTGGTCAATTGCCGGACAGCGGCGCCTGAGAACGCGCCAAAACTGTCATATTCCACGCAAAATGCGCAATCTGGACGCAGGTATGAGAATTTGCCTTGAGGTTTTTGCGGTGCAGCGTAAGACGACGAGGTGGCTCTTCGGAGCCGCTGCCCTTATGGGCGTTTCCTCCCCAAACTTCTGGCCGCGCTGGCTTCCAGCGCGGCCATTTTATTTGTGGCGTCCGCCGCGAGACCCACATTCTGGCGCGCGAAAGCGCAGATTTCCTGAGCAATCTCGCCCATGTGCTGGCGCATTGTTAGGAATCCGTCATGCGGCTCGACGCTTGCCTCCTCGAGATAAAGCCGGCGCCGGATCTCGATCTGCAGTGCGTGGCGGCCAAGCGGGGGCTGGCCGTGCGCGAGGGTCGCAAAACCTCCCGCATAGGGGGTGTTCCGGGCCGTCGTATATCCACGTGCGCGAAACAGGCCCTCGACGAGGTCCGCGAGGCCCGGGCCGCAGGAGGCGCCGAAGCGATCGCCAATCACGATGTCCGGCGAGCGCGATGATGGCTCGGTTTCGGCCGGCATGGAGTGGCAATCGATCAGCCATGCCTGTCCGAACATGGCCTGAGCCCGCCGCAGCAGGGCTTCGAGGGCCCTGTGATAGGGGCGGTAGACCTGCTCCAGCCGGCGTTCGGCCTCTTCGCGCTTCAGCCTGTGGCGGTAGATGGGCGCGCCGTTGAAGGCGACGCGGGGGATGCAGCCGAGACCTGCCTCGACCCGTGGCGAACGCTGGGAAAACCATACGGGCGAGGGGTTGTCGAACATGTGCGGGTCCATTTCGGACTCGGCGCGGTTGAGATCGACGAATCCGCGGGCGACCAGACCGCAGATAACCGGCGCTCCCGAAAGGTGAACCTCGGCCAGGAGCCGGTCGACATAGGCGTCCTCGATGCGCCGCAGGTCGATCATCGCGGCGGCGCAGACCTCCAGGAAGCCCTTTGGATAAAGCCTTCCGGAGTGGGGGGAGGCAAAAACCACTGGAGAAACGACCGAAACCGGCTCGTCGACAGAAAAGGCAAAGCCTGCCCGGTCGCCTTCGGGCGTCCCTCCGGCGGACCGGAATTCCAGGTCGGAAGACCCTGGATTCGAGAAGATCGTGAGTCCGGGAAACATTCCGACCATATTTTAGGAGCTCTGGGCCCGGTCAAGCTCAACCGTTCATAATCGCTTTACCACGTGCGCCGACAAATCGTAGCCTGACGCTTAGAGCCGCCTTTTGTTCGGGTCGCCTGAATCGCAGGCATGCCTGGATCCCAGGCTCGGAAGTTCAGGACGCCATGGCCAAGATTCTCCTTGCAGAAGACGATGACAGCCTGCGCGGCTTTCTGGTCAACGCGCTCAGGCGCGCTGGCCATGCCGTCAAGGATTTCGACGAGGGGCGGTCCGCTCTGAAGGCGCTCGAGCTGGAGGTGTTCGACCTTTTGCTCACCGACATTGTCATGCCCGGGCTGGACGGCATTGAGCTGGCCCGCCGGGGTGCGGAACTCGACCCTGCAATGAAGATCGTCTTCATTACCGGCTTTGCGGGTGTCGCCCTGTCCGCGGGCGGTCCCCAGCCCGCTGGCGCCAAGGTCCTGTCAAAGCCCTTCCACCTGCGCGAGCTGGTCGATGAGGTCGAGCGCGTGATGGCGGCCTGAAGGCCTGCCGCAACGCAGTGATGCGGCCGTGCACAGGCCAGGGCCACAGGTAATGATCAACCGACGACCGACTTGGCCCACGCGGTGGGGCGAGGTGGCTTGCAACACAGAAGACCGTGAGCTTCGCCTTTCGCCATGAAGCCCCTGGCCTCTGAAGCCCCTGGCCTCTGAAGACCCTGGCCTCTGAAGACCCTGGTCCGGGGCGGAGGACATGCAGCTTCTTCATCACCACGAAGCGAGGTCGTCGGCGCCGGGTTAAACTCGAGGTGATCCGACCTGCCTGAGATTGACCCGCACGTAACAGCGGTTACTGCAGTGTCCGGTTTGCATATTCGAGGGACTGGAAAAGCCATGTTGATGCGGCTGTCGATCGCTGGTGACGCGCCCAGGCCTGGCTGCCTGTTTGCCCTTGTGCTCCTCGCATCGGGGCCGGCTCACGCCCAGCAGGGCGCCCCTTCGGAACCAGACGCCCAGGTATTTGAGAGCGCCTTCTTCACCGGATACAATCCAGTGACGGCTGGCGATATGGTCGCACGCGTTCCAGGCTTTGAGATCATTGACGGCGATGATCGCAGGGGCTTTGGCGCCACTGCTGGAAATGTCCTGATCAACGGCGAGAGACCAAGTTCGAAGGCGTCGATCTCCGACCAGCTCAAGCGTATCCCGGCAGGGTCTGTGCTCCGGCTCGAGCTGATCTCGGGTAGCAGCGGTTCGGCTGACGCGCGCGGGCAGTCGCGGATCGTCAACGTCATCCTCAGGCCGAGCGAGGCGGGAGCAAGCCCTACGACCTGGGTGCTCGGCGTGCGTCATCTCGAATACTCGAACCGGCTCGGCTACACAGCCCAGCTGTCACGCTCCCTCCGTCTGGCAGAGGGCCTGGATCTCTCGCTGGACCTGCAGCTGCCGAACATACGCGGGCGGACGGAGGGCGAAGAAGTTGTACGCGGCCCCACCGGCGCCACCACGGAATACCGTCAGCAGTTCAACCAGCCGAATTTCATCGGCATGCAGCTGGCTGGGTCCCTCAAGTGGCGGGCCGGGGAGAATGACCGGGTCAATGTCAACGCCTTC
Organism: Hyphomonadaceae bacterium; assembly: GCA_049318285.1. Lineage (GTDB taxonomy): Bacteria > Pseudomonadota > Alphaproteobacteria > Caulobacterales > Hyphomonadaceae > UBA7672. The sequence goes on along the minus strand of JBMOGP010000131.1, from coordinate 3,429 downwards.
CTGAACACGAGCGACAATTCGACGGGGATCGGCTCGGTGGTGTTCCTGCCGGACGGAGCTGTGAAGAGCCAGACATTCGGGCGCGCGGAGTATCCGACCTTTGCACGCGGCGAGATCGGGGCTGACTGGGAGCGTGTCCTGTCAGACCGCCTGACCGCCAAGTTGCTGGTTCTGGCGACGTTTAACGAGACCGAGCAGCTGCAAACACTTCGAACCTTTGCTCCGGCTTCTCTGTTCAACACCCAGGTCCTGTCGACTGCGGCAAGCGGGGGCGAGCGGGTTGTGCGCGCGGCCGGGACCTTCCGCATGAACGAGGCGCATACGCTCGAATTCGGGGGCGAGGGTGCGTTCAATTTCCGGGAGACGAGGCTGTCGCTGACCAATCAAAAGCCGGGACAGAGCGTTGTTCCGGTTGCCTTCTCGGTTGCTGATACGCGTATCGAGGAGCTGCGTGCAGAAGCCTTTCTGACCGACGTCTGGACGATTTCGGACGCACTCTCGCTTGAGGCCGGTTTCACCTTTGAGGCGTCACGGATCACGCAGTCCGGAGACGCCGCGAAAGAGCGTGAGTTCACCTATCCCAAGCCTCAGTTCGCCGCCACCTACCGCCCCGGGCCGGGAAGCGAGGTGCGGGCCTCCCTGCGCCGGGATGTTGCTCAGCTCGACTTCTCTGAGTTCGCCTCATCCTTCAATGCGATCGATGTGACGACCATTGTGGGCAATCCCAATCTCGAGCCCGAGAAGTCCTGGAAGGCCAAGGTCGAATGGGACCAGCGGAGCGGGCAGCTTGGTGCCTTCACGGTGGGCCTCTTTCACGACGCGGTCGAGGACGTCAGGGATCTTGTCGTGATCGCCGCGAACGATGCTTACGGCAACCTGGGCGATGGGACACGCACGGGTGTGGAGTTCCGGGGACAGATGCCGCTTGACCGTTTCGGCCTGCCGCGGGCTGAGATCCGGTTCAACGGCGCCTTCCAGACGACGCAGGTCCGGGATCCGCTGACGGGCGAGATGCGTTCTTTCTCCTCAGGGGACAATGTGTCCTCGGGTACGCGCAGCGGCGGGGCCGCCGGTGGTCCGCCTCCGCTGAACATCGGCAATCGGGACTGGGGGTATGTGGCGTCTTTCCGCCAGGAGTATCCCGAGTTGAAGTCTGCAGTTTCCATAAGCATCGCGCGCAACGCCCGCCGTGAAGAGTCGCGGCGCGCAGAGACAATCACCCAGGACCGTGCGATCGAGCGCATCGACCTCAACTGGGACACCACCGCCATTCCCGGCATGACGCTGAGGTTTGGTCTGGGCAATATCCTCTCCCCGCCCGAAGAGCGGGTGCGGACGTTCTATACGGGCGACCGCAGGAGCGGCGTGATCGCGCGCACGGAAACGCGCCCTTACAAGGGCGGCCCCGACGGGACCATGACCTATTCGATCCAGGCGTCGGGCAAGTTCTGAGCTGCCGTGGGAGAGGGGCTTCAAGCGACCTGCCCGGACCCGCTTAACGACGAACGTCTCCTGGCGCGACACGCGCTCGGCACCCCTGTCCCCACGGGAGGACCCGGCGCCTGTTCCGGGCCTCGCCTCAGCCCGCAGGTCGTCGGAAAGCGCGGTGACAGCCTCAGAGGGCAGTCGGGGGAGGTCTGTTCACGCCAGCTGATGACAGCCGTCGCAGATTGGCGTCCGCGGCCGGCGAGACAGCTCTGAGGCGCTGCGCCTGCCGTCCGATCGCAGGATCGGATGCTGACAGGCGGGCGATCAGTCCGGTCATGGGATCGAGCCGGCAGCCGAGGATCCACTCACGGAGCCCATCGGTTTTCATCCATGCCGAGCGATTGGCCGATCCGGTGACAATGTTTGGGATCCATTCCTCGACCGTGTCCGACATCGGGGTCGGCTGGCAAAGGCGGTTCCTCGCCGCGTCATCGCCGCCGTGAGCTTCAAGGTAGGCGATGAGGGCCGCACTGAAACACAGCTGCCCGAAGCGGACGGACTGGAGATCGATACGCCCCGGAGAGAAAACCTTGTCCCTGAGGTGACGCGTATGGCCAAGGGCGCTGGCGCTGCAGTCGACATACAGCGTGCCAGGAGAGGCTGCGATCTCTCCCGCTTCGAGGCGAACTGCATCGGGACGAATGGACACAACGCGTCCCAGACGGACAATGTCCGTGATCGTCCGGGCGCGCCCCATGTCCGCCTCGGTCGCAATCGCGCCATGATAGAGGCCCGGCCAGACATCGCTGTTCAGCCGAAGCCAGTGTCCTTCAGCCTCCATGCGCAGGCACAGGTCTTCAATGGAGCTTGCCTGCGCCCAGATCTCGCTCTGGTCGGCCAGAGCCGCAAGGCTGCTGGCGAGGAGCTCGGGACCTGGCTGGTAGGCCCTGCGATTGGCGACCCAGGGGTCGCGCGGTACGATCCATCGGATACGTCCAGCATCGAGGCCCTGCGCCAGCAGCCAGGTGATGACATCAAGACCGGTTTTTCCCGCTCCGATCACGGTGATGCGCTGAGCATCTGCGATATGGCCTTTGAGGTCGTTAGGGGGAATGCACGTTACGCCCGCCTCCACCGCGAACCCGCGCTGATGCGTGAGGGGAATGCGCGCGGCAAGCCGTGAGGCGTCGACGAGCCTCCTGCGTATGCGGATCGGGCGTTGTGTCCCGGAGGCGAGCTCGCTGATCTCTCCGTCGGGGGTGACCAGGCTCCCGAAGTGAACCGTGACGCGTCCGCTGGGGAGGAATGTCTCGTTCAGCACCGCACGGAAGTAGTCGGCGACTTCGCGCCCGGATGCGAGTTCATAAAATCCGCAATTGTCGCCTGAGGCGTCGATCCTGTCTTCACCAAGGCGGCGTGAGGCGACACCATAGAGGATGGATGGCTGATGCAGGCGAACGAACGGATAGGCGTCGTTCCAGTGGCCGCCGGGGCCAGGTCTGGGATCGACGATCGTGACATGCGCGTCGGTTTCCTGAAGCAGCGTGTCCACAAACGCCATGCCCATGGCACCGCATCCCTTCACGAGATAGTCGGTTTCCTCCGCCATGGCGCGCTCCGGGGTTCTTGCAGGCTTGTGACCTGACAGCGCGGGTCTTTCAACATCTTCACGGTCTGGCGGTCCTGCCGCTGCAGCGGGAGCCATGTGCAGGCAGGCTGACACCGGCCCCGACCCTGCGGGCCTGCTCCGGCTGCGAGGAGGCGGTCGCCAGGAGCGGCCCTCTCTGGCATGCAGAGGGTCTCTGCATGCGCCCGCAAGAACGGCTTCAGCCAGAACATTAGGGGTCTCCGCCATGTTCCATATTCGGCCAGGCAGAACGAGGTTGGCGCTCTGCTGGCTGAGCTGCCTCGTTATGCCTGTGGTTCTGGCGCTCTGCGCAGGGCCGGCTTTCGCCCAGCGCCCGCCAGCGCCGCCCCTCGCGGCCCCGTCGCAGTGGATTA
>JBMOGP010000130.1:0-6647 GCA_049318285.1 Hyphomonadaceae bacterium | reverse complement strand
CGGGCGGCGGGCGGCGGGCGGCATAAAGTTGAGGCTTCAGGGTTGTTCTGAAAGCCCGCGTCTGTATTTGATGCATTTCGTTCAGTCGGCATCGGGCAAGGTCCGCGATCGGGCTCCGAACACCAGATCAGCGCGCGATCTGCCCCAGGGGATGGGTTCATGAAACGGATTTATGCTCTTTTGATCGCCGCCCTGGTGGCGGCGCTCCCTCTGTCGGTCGCTGGCGCCAACGCCGAGCCCCTGCCGGTTTCAACCTTCGTCGGCTACGACACGGTGCGCGGGGTAAGCATATCGCCCAGCGGTCGCTTCATCGCCTTCATCAGAAGGGAGGCGGTTGGCGACGTCCTCGCCGTCCTCGATCGCGACACGCGCAAGGTGACGCCGATACAGAGCGCCCAGGGCGACTCGATGCAGATCGATTTTGTCAGTTTCAAATCCGACGCCCGCATCGTGTTTGGCTACAGCTACCGCGTGCCGGTGACGCAGCAGCGGGGGTCGGCGCAGCGGACCCGCCGCCTGGACGATGCCTTCATCAGGGTCTCCCACGTCATGGCATCAGGCGTTGACGGGTCGGGCCAGCTGACACTCTTTGACCCCCGTGACCAGAACCTGCCGCGCTGGTTCAGCCCGCGTATCATCAGCAGTCTTCCGGAGGATCCGGATCACATCCTTCTTCTGGCGGGCCGCTTTCAGCTGTGGCGGGTGAATGTCACAACGGGAGCATCTGAAGTAATTGAAGAAGGATCCCGCACAACAGCCAGCTGGATCGTCGACCGTACGGGTCGTCCGGTCCTGCGGCAGGACGTCATCAGCGGAGGGCGCGGCTTTGCCTGGTTCCGGCGCGGACCGGGCCAGACGGAATGGGTTGAAGTCGTTCGCTTCATCGGCGCCTCGGGCGCTAACTCGGGACCGACCTTCCAGGGCGTGGGACCTGCCCTTAAGCCGGGCCAGGTTTTCGTTCTGGCCCGTCGCGAATCTGAAGACACGAGCGGTCTGTACGTCTTCGATACCAGCACGGGCGAGTATGTCGAGACGGTCCACACGAACCCGGACTTCGACGTCAGCAACGCCATTCTGAACCGCAAGACCAACACGATACTGGCCGCCTGCTGGTGGGGCTATCGCTGGACCTGCGAGCCGAAAGACGATGCATTCGCAAAATACTGGCTTGGTCTTGTCGATGCGATCGGGAAAGACAGCAATGTCCGCCTCATCGATCGCGCGGGCGAGGACGGCGCCCTCTGGGTGGTCGAGACAACCGGACCTCAGGACCTTGGAACCTATCATCTCTACAATACCGCAACCCGTCAGCTAAGCCGGCTGATTTCAGCACGGCCGGGGGTCGAGGCGGCGCGCCTGCCAACGCAGTCGGTTGTCAATTACAAGGCCAGCGACGGGAAGGATCTCTGGGGCTATCTGTGGCTCCCGCCCGGCGTGAAGGATGCGAAGAACCTGCCCCTGATCGTCGTACCGCATGGCGGTCCGGAGGGGCGCGACACCTGGGGTTTCGATCCCTTCGCCAGCGTTTTTGCAAGCCAGGGCTATGCCGTGCTGCAACCCAACTTCCGCGGCGGAGGCGGGTTTGGCCGGGCCTTTGTCGAAGCGGGGCACAGGCAGTGGGGTCAGCGGATGCAGGCCGACGTCGTGGACGGGACGCGGCATCTCATCGATACGGGCCTGGCTGACCCAGCGCGCGTCTGCGTCGCCGGCTGGTCATATGGCGGCTATGTCGCCTTCACAGCCACATTCGAAAACGCCGACCTCTTCAAGTGCTCAATGGCGGGCGCCGGCGTTTCCGATCTGAAGGCGATGCTGCGCTGGGTAAGGGTCGGGGATGATGGCGAGGTCCTGTCGGGCGGCGGCGCGGGAAGCCAGAGTATCGTCTATAACTACTGGACCACGGCCATCGGTGATCCGGACCGGGACGGGGCGATGCTGGAACGCTATTCGGCCGCCCGGAACATCGATCGTATCCGCGTCCCGCTTCTGATCATTCATGGCGACGAGGATCAGACGGTTCCCTTCGAGCAGAGCGAGCTCATGGAGCGGGCAATGCGCGCAGCTGGCCGCGACGTCAAACTCGTGCGCCTCGAGGGAATGGACCATTACTTCTCACCCGACCAGGCCGACGACTGGAACACAGCCCTCAGCCAGTCGCTGGCGTTCTTCGAGCGACACATCGGCAAGGGCGTGCAGCCGGCGGCCAACTGAGCCCGTCGGCTGACTGAGGACTGGTGAACCGCATTCTTCCAGCGGTTTGGCGGATCGGCCAGGTTCCCGTCATGAACGCTCGGGCCCCAATCAGGGTGAATGGGGTCCGAGCCATGCCCTGGAAACCTGCGGAATTGTGAAGCAGTCCTGCATCGGACGCCCCTCGGTCGGCAAACGATTCCAATCGGGGGTGTGCACTTCCTTTGGATCGCTGCGGTGAGGGCCGCTTTGTGGGATGGTGAGCGGGGCGGTTCGCAGCGCACTTAACCCTGTCGCCATGAGCGCGCGCAGCTGCACAGCACGACCGAGATCAAGCTTTCGAGCGAACCGGAACGCCCTCGCCGCTGGAGCGCAAGGGAACGCTCGAGGATCCTCGCTGCAGCTTTCGCGCCCGGAGCTGTTGGTGGAGGAGGTTACCCGGCAGGTCGATGTCTGTATGCATGCGCTGAGCGCCTCGGCGTCGTCAGGCTGCCGGGCTTGCCGAGGCGCTCAACTATCTTCCTTGCGTAAGTCTGTTTCGTGGAGGCTGCCGCGAAACATGACATGCTTGCTGCATTTGCGTCGTGCGGGGCTGTTGGCGCACGCCTCGAACTCTAAAGAGGCGCCGTCCGCCGGACAGGCTTTTCACAGGCGTTGCTGTCAGGGCGCACCCGACCCGTCCGGACACTGCCGGGACAGCCGGGCCGCCCGCTATCATTCCCGTTTCAGGCGACTGTCAGCAGCCGCACGCAACCTGAACGCGAAGCCGACAATCCTGGCGCTGCACGCTGGAAGCGCGCCCGGGTGAGGGCCTGAACAGACCCGCCATCAGCCTCAGGCGTCGACTTCCGCCTCCAGTGCGAACTCCTGGATGAACTCGCGGCGTGGTTCGACAAGATCGCCCATCAGGCGGGAGAACATCTCGTCCGCGGTGTCGGCGTGCTCGACCTTCACCTGCAGCAGGAGACGGGCGTTCGGATCGAGCGTCGTCTCCCACAGCTGTTCCGGGTTCATCTCGCCAAGACCCTTGTAGCGCTGGATCTTGATGCCGCGCTCGCCGGCCTCCAGGACAGCGGCGAGGAGCGAGACCGGACCAAACACCTGGGCCTCGCCGGTCTTTTCATGGCGCAGCACGCAGCGACCAGCATAGACGTCTCGCAGCGCCTCGGCGCGCTCGGCAAGGCGGCGCGCGTCAGGACTTGCCAGCAGCTGCGGATCAAGCGCTGCCTTCTCCTCGACGCCGCGAACCGTACGCGAGAAGACGACCGCACCATCCTCGTGATGGCCCCTCCAGGTGTCTTCGCCCTCTTCCGCAATGCGGTTGAGGCGCTGGGCGGCAAGATCGGCTTCGGCCTGCCCTGCCCCAGCCTTCAGCGCGCCGGCAAGGGCAGCCTGTTCGACAACGTGTCCGGGCGCACGCAGTGCAAGGCGCGCAAGCGTGCCCTTGAAGGCTGCCGCTTCCTTGACGCGCGCGCCAAGATCGGCGCCCGCGATCTGTTCGCCATTGTCGCGGATCAGCATCTGACCCTTGACGCCCTCGGCGATCAGGAACTCGTCGAGCTCGGAATCGTCCTTCAGGTAGCGCTCGGACTTGCCGCGCTCGGCTTTGTAGAGCGGCGGCTGGGCAATGTAGAGATAGCCCTTCTCGATCACTTCCGGCATCTGGCGGTAGAAGAAGGTCAGCAGCAGCGTGCGGATGTGGGCGCCGTCAACGTCGGCGTCGGTCATGATGATGATGCGGTGATAGCGCATCTTCTCGATCTGGAAGCCTTCGCTTGGATTGGCTTCCGAGCGCCGCCCGATGCCCCCGCCCAGCGCCGTGATCAGCGTGCCGACCTGGTCGGACGAGAGCATCTTGTCGAAGCGCGCGCGCTCGACGTTGAGGATCTTTCCGCGCAGCGGAAGCACGGCCTGGTTCTCGCGGTTGCGGCCCTGCTTGGCCGAGCCGCCGGCCGAGTCGCCCTCGACGATGAAGATCTCGGACTTGGCCGGATCCTTCTCCTGACAGTCGGCAAGCTTGCCGGGAAGCGAGGTGATGTCGAGCGCGGATTTGCGGCGCGTGAGTTCACGCGCCTTGCGGGCGGCCTCCCTTGCAGCAGCAGCCTCGACGATCTTCATCATCACCTGTTTTGCGGGGCCGGGGTTCTCCTCGAACCACTGGCTCAACGCATCGGTCATGAGGCTTTCGACGATCGGGCGGACTTCCGACGAGACGAGCTTGTCCTTGGTTTGCGAGGAGAATTTCGGGTCCGGCACTTTCACCGACAGCACGCAGGTGAGGCCTTCGCGCGCATCGTCGCCGGAGATGTCGACCTTCTCTTTCTTCGCGAGGCCCGTCTCGTTGGCGTACTTGTTGATCACGCGCGTCAGGGCGCCGCGGAAGCCCGCAAGGTGCGTACCGCCATCGCGCTGGGGGATGTTGTTGGTGAAGCAGAGAACGTTTTCATAATAGCCGTCATTCCACTGCAGCGCAGCTTCGACGACGACGCCGTCCTTCCTGGTCATCGTGTAGATTGGTTTCGGGATCGCGGCGTTGCGCTGGCGGTCGATGTGCCTCACGAAAGCTTCGACGCCGCCCTCGTACTGCAACACGATTTCCCACGGCTCGGGGCCGCGCAGGTCCTTGAAGACGATCTTCACGCCGGAATTGAGGAAGGCGAGCTCGCGCAGGCGATGTTCCAGCGTCTCGCGCTTGAACTCCGTCATGGTGAAGGTCGCGGCGCTCGGCAGGAAGCGGACCGTCGTGCCGGTCTCGTGGCGCGAGCCGTCGGCCTTCATCGGCGCCTCGCCGATGATGCGCAGCGGCGCTTCGGGCTCGCCCAGCCTGAAGCGCATCGTGTGGATCTTGCCATTGCGGCGGATGGTGAGATCGAGCGTTTCGGAGAGCGCGTTGACGACCGAGACGCCGACACCATGCAGGCCGCCCGAGACCTTGTACGAGCCCTCTTCTTCCGTGTTGGCGAACTTGCCGCCGGCGTGCAGCTGGGTCATCACGACCTCGGCTGCGCTGACCCCCTCTTCTGCGTGGATGTCGACGGGGATGCCGCGTCCATTGTCGCTGACTTCTGCCGAGCCGTCCGGAAACAGCGTGACGGCGACATGGTCAGCATGACCCGCGAGCGCCTCGTCGATCGAGTTGTCGACAACTTCGTAGACCATGTGATGGAGACCCGAGCCATCATCAGTGTCGCCGATATACATGCCAGGACGTTTGCGCACGGCGTCGAGCCCGCGCAGCACCTTGATCGACCCGGCATCGTAGCTCTTCTTCGAAGGCTCGCCGCCTTTGGTTTCAGTCACGTCAGACATTCAGACTTCCCAGTCGCGGAGCGACGTTCAAAAACAAGGTGGGGCGCACCGCGCCGCCAAATCCGGTATCAATCCTCGCGGACAGTCCCGTCAGACACTTCGAAGCGCTGGGCGCGATCGCCGAACGCATCGAACAGGGAGCGGTCTGTTCCTGTGAGCCAGGCCTGGCCGCCAAGAGCGGCCAGTTCGTCGTACAACGCGGCGCGCCGGTCCGAATCGAGATGGGCCGCCGCCTCGTCAAGTAATAGCAGGGGTGAGGGGGCAAAATCACGCTCGAAAAGCGCCTGAGCGTTAGCTAAAATAAGCCCTATTAACAAGGCTTTCTGCTCGCCCGTCGAGCACTGGTCGGCAGCCAGGCCCTTGGGGGCGTGAATGACGCGCAGATCGGTGCGGTGAACGCCCTCAGTCGTGCGCCCGGCGATGCGGTCGCGGCCGCGGTTTTCGCGCAGCTGGATGGTGATTTCCTGCTCGATATCGGTCAGCGCCACGCCGTTGGCGGCGTGCATCTCGAACGCACCGTCGAGATCGATAAGGGCCTTCGGGAAGGCGCCTTCGGGCCGTGCGAGGATCGCCTCCTGCATCACCTTCACGGCGTCGATGCGATGGATCGCCATGGCAGCGCCAGCAGAGGCCATTGCGACCTCGATGGCGTCGAGCCAGGCAGGATCGCTCCTGCCCTGCTCCAGCAGAGCGTTGCGCTGGCGCATGGCCTTCTCGTAGCCGGCGGAGGCGGCGGCATGGCTGGGGAAGTGGGCGAGCACCTGCCGGTCGAGAAAGCGGCGGCGGTCGCCTGCCGGGCCTGCGAAGACGCGGTCCATGGCCGGGGTAAGCCAGATCACGCGCATCAATTCGCCGAGATCCTGCTGCGCGGTCTCGACGCCATCGAGCCGGGCAGAGCGCCGCGAGCGGCCCTGCTCGTCGAGTTCGAGAGCAAGCGAGATCCGCCGGTCGACATCGCCGTCGCGCACACCGGTGGAGATGGCCCAGCCGCGCGCTGCTTCACCCTCAGCCGTCTGGCGCACGAGGTCGCCGAAATCTGCGCCGCGCAGGCCGCGCCCGGGCGACAGCATCGAGACAGCTTCAAGCAGGTTGGTCTTGCCCGAGCCATTCTGCCCGAACAGGCAGACGTGGCGGCCATCGAGGCGCAG